>QGVC01000714.1 GCA_003242645.1 Pseudomonadota bacterium | reverse complement strand
TGACGGCGCGAACGAGACGCCACGGACTTGGCGGCCACTCGCCATAAGGATCGTCGAATGGGTTCACGCGCCATGGAGTTGCGTGGAAGCGCCCAAGCGGGAACTCCTGTCGAAGGACGACTTTCATCACTCGATCTCTTCCGTTTCGTCGTCTTCCTCGGCACCCTTCGCGGTCTCAGCCTTGCCTTCCCGGTATAGCTCCTTACGCGGCCAGAAGACGTCCGTAATGGGCTGCTGGCTGAAGCCGGCAGCCTTGATTGCTGCACCGATGTCGACATCGAGCTCGACCTTCTGCTCGTAGCTCACGAGTGCCGTGCATCGCAGATGGCAGCCAGACCGGAAGCGGAACGGCGACGCGAGAAGCCTCTGGATCTTCCAGAGTGCGAGCGCGACGAGGAACTCCTGCTGCTTCTCCGAGAGACCGAGCGTCTTCTCACCCTTCTTGCGCCCAAACGAACGGATGAGACCAACATCAAGAACGAAGGTCGCGCGGATGGACTCGGCGACGGCGTCATCGACCGCAAAGATCGGTTGCCCTGACGTCGTTTTGCCGAGACGATCGAATTTCACACCGGAGCGATCCACACGACCGGCACCGAAGGCCTCGAGATGAGCCGTGAGCGCGCGCGGAATCTTGATCTGCCACTGCGGGAACAGAACACCGTGAACGAGAGAGTTCGGATCGAGCTCAAAGATGTTCTTGAAAACGTCCCACCATTTCTCGGGTGGTGGGTGCGCCTTGGAGCTTCCGGGCAAGACGATGCCGAACTGCTTGATGAGTTTTTCCTCGAACTTGCCGTCGCTCTTGGTGCCATCGCTTGTCAGCACCACGCCATCCAGGAAGTAGGATGACGCGATGCGGTGGCCTTCGGTGAGACTCGTGACGACCGTCTCCCGCTTGTCTATCGGCAACTTGCCATCGACGAGATCGCCGGTGACGCATCGGATGTACGGCATCCCGTCGAGCTCATCGACGAGGTCGAAATCGTGTGGTCCACGCATGCAGACCGCCTCGAGGTGGTTGGCCATGCTCGCTGCGCTGTCGACGATGCAGACCGGCTCGGTAGTACCGTCTTTCCGCGGAGCCTTGTAGATGACGTGGCCAATCTCGGGGAACCCGGCGGGCTGGAACCGATCGCTACCGATCGGCTCAAGCGTGGCCGTCAATACGAGCGGCGACTCGCCCTTCAAGACGTCAGCGGGCGTAAGCTTCTTTGCTTCAGGCATATGCTTTTTCTCCTTGTGGCCGGCGTCGAGGGCGAAGCCAGCGTTCGAACAGGCTCGCCCGATCGCGGTCAGTGATGGGGAACAGCAGAGCCGCGGCGAGGCGGTCGGGGTCGTGCGTGGCGAATGGCGCGTTGAGCGTCGCGAGTCGCGCGCCCGCCATCGCATAGCGACTGCTCGCGAGTCTGTACGCGACGTCGAGCTTCCCGGCACGGATCAGCGTGACGAGCGAGCGCGCAGCCTCCGTCGTTCGAGCGCCCGTTTCCTCCGAGAGCAGGTCGTTCGGAGAGAGTTCTCGAATGACCAAAGGGCGCCGGTCGATGAGCGGTTGCAGGAGACCGA
>QGVC01000713.1 GCA_003242645.1 Pseudomonadota bacterium | reverse complement strand
CACGATTCTACCTTGAGGGTTTTGCGGGTGAAGGCGGCCGGCTCTGGGTATTTGATCGCCAGACGAAGGGCCTTCGGCGAGATCGACCGACAAATACGGCGGTGATCACACACTACTACACCGCTGAGAGCGCCGATGGCAAGAAGAACACGCACATCGAACGAGGGCTTTCAGAGGTCGAGGCTGTTGCATCTCGAATCATCGCCAAGATGGATCGGGATGAGCTGATTACACAGTCAGAAAAGGAGGAGCTTTCGCTCTTTGTGGGGCTCTTGTTTGGTCGAGTGCCAAAGTTCGAGCGAGCAGTGCAGGACTTTCTCGGGTCGATAATCAAGCGAGTAACACAAGTCACCTTCTCAGATCGCAAGAGAGCAGCTGAGCTGATAAGGCAACTTGAAGAGGAGACCGGCAAGCTCTCTAGAATCACGCCGGAAGAGATTGTCGACTGGGTGCGGGCGGATGGGTTTCGGGTAAAGATGCATCGAAACGCTTCGCTTCAAGCAATGGGTGAAGTAGGGATTGAGCTATCTCGGCACCTTTCCGCGATGAACTGGCTTCTTGTTCGCGCGCCAGAAGATCATCCTTCTGTGACATCGGACGCCCCGTTTGCGCTTCTGCCACCACTCAACCTAGGGCAGCCTCTTGGTATTGGCATTGGCGTTACGACACCGGGCGCCACGAAGCTGATTCCTCTCACTAAGCGCATCGCGCTGCTTATTGGAGATCCGGGGCCGATCTTCGCAAAGAGGAAGGCCACGATAGAGCAGGTGAGCGCGATCAACGCTGCCGTCGCGTGTAACTCCTTCCGACTTGTCGTCGGGCCAGATGAAGACGTCGTCAGGCGGGTGATCGACGCGACGATGATCGATCGAGTTGATCCATAGTTTTCAATGGAGTGAGAGCGTGACGCGGGCGCGCCGCGCTGGACGGTCACAGCCGACTGCTAGGAATCCTGGTCGCGCTAGCGGACATATGCGTGGGGAGGCGCGCTTGGCGTAGCCTCTTGCCACAGTGCGTTGGTGCCTACGTGCGGGCTGTATAGTCGGCTGCAAGGTCGGGTCGTCGCGCGTCAGCGAAGGCAGCGTGCGGCTCGCCGGGCAATTGCGGAGGAGAGCCCTGCCTGCGGCGCGTAACCGCATCGCAACGCCGACGCCAACGGGGCTCAGCGCCGCGGGCGGGCGGCCAGCACCGCGCGCACGAGCCCTTCGGGCACCTCGTCGGGCACCACCGCGTCCGGGTCGTCCGCGGCCCCGGCGTCGGCCACGAGCAGCATCGTCTGGCGGTAGGAGTCGAGGTAGTCGACGCAGGGGGGGCACAGCTGCAGGTGCTCCTCGAAGCGCGCGCGCTCGTCGGCCGGCAGCTCGTCGTCGAGGTAGCGGTGCAGGAACTCGATCAGCTCGCGGCAGGTGAGATCGGCGGTGTCTCGGGCGCTCATCTCGTCGATCCTCCGCGCTCGCGCAGGTGCGGGTCGAGCAGCGTGCGAAGCGCCTGGCGGGCACGGTGCAGGCGCGTCTTCAACACCCCCGTGCTCACCCCCAGGAGCTCCGCCGCCTCGGCGGTGTCCAGC
>QGVC01000712.1 GCA_003242645.1 Pseudomonadota bacterium | reverse complement strand
CCGGCCACTTTCATTCATGTACGTCATTGGCTTGAGCAGCAATACGCGCTCGCCGCCGATGGTGCCTTCCGCCATCTCACCCTGAAACCGGCTACGCCAGGGTGAGAAGTTGTGCCGCTCGGCAATCCGGTCGACGGCCATGAAGCCGACGTTATGCCGGTGGCGGGCATATTTGGGTTCCGGATTACCGAGTCCGACGAATAGCTTCATGACACGCGCACCCCGCTCGCCAGAAAGGTTCTCCGGGCGATCGTGGAAGGGCTGCAAACGGTTGGCCGCATAGTGAGTCGTGGTTGCAACGGCATGAGCACGCTTATCGATCCACTCTCGACCTGCCGCAAGCCCGGATCTAACGTCATCCTGCTATGACGACCAACGGTGACTCATGAGCACGGAGGCGAGTACAGGCCAGGACGAGCGGCGCTGGCCGCGCGCCGCCGCAAGTGCAGCCATATTCCGGGGCGATGCCGTGCTCCTGGTGAAGCGCACCAAGCCGGTCAGCGGCGTGTGGAGCCTGCCCGGCGGGCATATCGAGCCAGGAGAGCGGGCCCGGGAGGCGGCCTTGCGGGAGGTGATGGAGGAAACCGGCGTAACGGCAGAAATCCTTGGACTGGCTGATACGCATGATGCCATCATCCGCGAAAAGGACGGCACGCTGAGAGCGCATTATCTGCTCGCCGTGTTCTACGGGCGCTGGATTGCCGGTGAGCCCGTTGCGGCCACAGACTGCGCAGATGCCCGTTTCGTGCCTGTCGAGGAGATCGGCAGTTACCCCCTAACGGACGGCGCCCAGCGCATCATTGAGAGGGCCTACAGAAAGCTTCGAAACATTTGACCGCTTGCGTCGGCGCGGATCTATCCGCGACACGACGTTTACCCTGCCGCTCAGGCCCCTCGTGCCTGGCCGACCATCATCATCTCCGCGAAGTTCTCCGGCGTAATGAACCCGAGCAGCCGATTGTCGGTGTCAGCCACGGCAACGGCGCGCGCCCGCTTCTGCTGGAGCATCTGGATGACGTTGTCGAGCGTCGCTGTGCCAGCGACCACAGGCACGTCCGTATGCATGAACTCGACCACAGGCGTGCTGCCGCCTCGGTCGCGCAACACCTCGATGAGAACATCGCGCGTCACGAGGCCCTGCAGGCGCGAGAATTGATCCAGCACGGGAAACTCCTGCTGCGTCGTGCGCAGAAGGAGGGCCACGGCGTCGTCCGCTGTCGAGGTGGGTGTCAGGTGCTCGAACTTCGTGATCATCGCGTCGCGCGCGAGATAGCCGCGGGCCAGCGAGCGCATCTCCACGTATTGGCTCTCCGCCGTGGCGGCCAGGTAGACGAACACCGCGATCAGGATCAGCAGCGGATTGCCGAGGAGGCCAATGAAGCCGAGGAAAAACGCCAGCGATTGCCCGACGAAGGCCGCCGTGCGAGTCGCGCGCACGAACCCCATGCGCATGGCGAGCAGCGCTCTCAGCACGCGGCCTCCATCCATCGGAAAGGCCGGGATCAGGTTGAAGACGACAAGCGCGACGTTGGCGATGGCGAGCCGCGAGAGCATGTCGGAGGCAGGATTC
>QGVC01000239.1 GCA_003242645.1 Pseudomonadota bacterium | reverse complement strand
TCAGGTGGGCCCCCTTGTCCTTTTCCTTTGCAATTCCCTGGTTCTTCGGCCTATAGATTGGACCGGCCTTGCCCGCGCGGTCCGTTCGAAATTGTTATCGCTCAGGGAGGAGGACTACGTGCTCGCGGCGCAGCTGATGGGGGCCAGTTCTGCGCGAATCATCGGAAGGCACCTTGTCCCGGGCTTTATGAGTCATCTCATTGCAAGCGCAACTCTAGCCATTCCGAGTATGATTCTGGGCGAAACAGCGCTGAGCTTCCTCGGCCTGGGCCTGCGGCCGCCGATCACGAGCTGGGGCGTCCTGCTGACGGAAGCCCAGAATATTAACGTCGTCGCCCTCTATCCGTGGCTGCTGACACCCGCCATTCCGGTCATTCTCGTCGTGCTCGCTTTCAATTTTCTAGGCGATGGGCTGCGGGACGCCGCGGACCCCTACAAATAACAACACGCTCTGGTTACCCTTTATCGAAATTTTTCAATTGACGATTGCATAAGTTTCGCAGGGAATGGTACCGGGCGCAGGCGGTGGGGAACGATGCTGTGCCTGGTTGAATTACGGGAATTAGTGGTCGGTCCGAAAGGAGCCAGCGGCCAATCACATGCTTCGACGTGATCACGCGCGCGTGCTCATGTATAGCCATGACACGTTCGGACTCGGCCATCTCCGCCGCTGCCGTGAGATCGCCCACGCTCTCGTGGACCGGTTCAAGCGGCTCCAGGTCTTGATCGTCTCCGGCTCCTCTATCGCGGGCGCCTACGATTTTCGTGCGCGGGTGGATTTCATCAAGATCCCCAGCGTCATCAAACTATGTAGCGGTGAGTATACATCGCTTGCCCAGCACATCGATCTCGGTGAAACGCTGGCGATGCGGCGCGCGATCATCCAGCAGACTGCGGAGCTTTACTCTCCGAATTTGTTCATCGTCGACAAGGAGCCGCTGGGTCTAAGGGGCGAGCTCGAACAGACGCTCGTCTTGCTCAAATCCCGTGGAACCACGCTCGTCCTTGGGCTGCGCGAGGTCTTGGATGCGCCGGAGCAGGTGCGAGCTGAGTGGCAGCGCAACGATACCCTGCGGAAGATCGAAGCACTTTACGATTCCGTGTGGGTTTACGGTTGCCCAACGTTCTGGGATCCAATGACTGGGCTCGACGTTCCAAATTCTGTAAAGAGCCGCATCACGTTCACAGGACATTTGAGACGCAGCTTTCCACGATTTTCCAACGTGGGATCGTTGGATTTGCCGAAGGAGTTCATCCTCGTGACCGCTGGAGGCGGAGGCGATGGCGGTCCGCTGATGCAGCAGGTGCTTGCGGCGCGCGAGTTCGACTCCTCGCTGAATTTTCCCTTGGTCATGATTTTGGGACCATTCATGGCTGCCGATCAGCGGGAGGAAATTCGGGAGCGTGCCCGCAGGCTTTCAAACATTATCGTGCGCGATTTCGAGAGCCAGATCGAGAGCATAATGATGCGCGCGAGCGCCATTGTGAGCATGGGTGGCTACAACACGTTCTGCGAAATCCTTTCGTTCGATAAGCGGGCGCTGCTGGTGCCTCGTTGCCGTCCCCGTCGTGAGCAGCTCATTCGCGCGACTCGAGCAGCGGAGCTCGGCCTTGTCGATGTCCTCGATCCGTTAGCGGCGGCCGACCCTAAGGTCATGGCGGAGGCTTTACGGCGATTGCCAGAGCGTCCGCTGCCGTCTTCGCTGCAGGGGCGCATCAATCTTGATGGTCTGGAGACAGTCTGCGGTGCAGTGGGCGATTACATCAATGATGTGACCTGCCCGCTTCCGGCTTATGCGGCGATGTAACGGAAAATGCCCGTGCACCACGGAAAGATCGTCGTGGTCGTGAAGGGCTATCCCAGACTGTCGGAAACATTCATTGCACAAGAGTTACTGGGGCTGGAGCGCGCCGGACTTCAGCTGCACATCGTTTCGATGCGCCGGCCGACGGATCGCGAGGCGCATCCGGTGCACCGTCAAATCTCTGCTCCCGTGCTCTATCTTCCCGAATATTTTTGTCATGCACCATTGCGGGTCATTCGTAGCCTGATCCGGGCGAGGCGTTTGCCAGGATTTCGCCAGGCTTTTTCGGCGTGGCTAGCTGATCTTCGGCGCGATTTCAGCGCGAACCGTTTTCGGCGATTTGGCCAGGCTGCGGTTCTCGCCATGGAGATGCCGTTGGGCGCGAGGTGGCTCTATGCCCATTTCATTCATACGCCCGCGGCAGTGACCCGATATGCGAGCCTCATGAGGGGGCTGCCGTGGAGCTGCTCGGCACACGCGAAGGATATTTGGACATCCCCGGATTGGGAGCTGCGCGATAATCTCGCCTCAGCAAGATGGGTAGTGACATGCACTAAAGCCGGGCACGAGCGGCTCGCGAAGCTTGCGCCGCGAAGAGACCACGTAAAGCTCGTTTATCACGGCCTAGACTTTCAGCGTTTTGCTGCCCCAGATCTCCCACCTTCGCGCCGGGATGGAACGAATGCATCTGATCCGGCGCGATTGTTGGCGGTCGGCCGTCTGGTCGAAAAGAAGGGTTTCGACGTCCTGCTGAATGCGCTGGCGCAACTTCCACCAGATGTGCACTGGCACCTTACGCACATTGGAGGAGGCAATCTTTCTAAACAGCTCCAGAAGCTGGCACGGAAGCTTGGAATCGCGTCACGGATAACTTGGTGTGGCCCGCAAACGCAATCTGTTGTCCTCGAGGCTTACCGCCGCGCCGACATATTTGTGTTGCCCTGCCGCCAGGCAACCAATGGCGACCGCGATGGATTGCCGAATGTTCTGATGGAAGCGCAGAGCCAGCGGCTGGCCTGCATTTCCTCTCTGGTGGGTGGTGTGCCGGAGATAATCCGAGACGGAGAGACGGGACTGCTTGTGCCACCGAATGACAGCGTGCGCCTTGCCGAAGCGTTGATGAAGCTCATTCGCGATCCTGACCTACGAAATCGATTGGGTTCGGCAGCCGAGCAGCACGTTAGGGCTCATTTCGATATGCACCGGGGACTTCAGACGCTCGTCAGATTTTTTGAGGAGGCGCTGGAGGGGGCGAGCGAACGACGCATGACGGAAGCGGCGCAGTGACTGGATGGCGCGTCTTCTTTTACGTGCAGCACCTGCTTGGCGTTGGGCATCTGTTCCGCGCCGCCCGGATCGCGCAAGGGTTGCATAAATTGGGCTTTTCCGTTGAGCTTGTGCTGGGCGGTCCGCCTGTTTCTCAATTGGATTTCTCTGGTCTGAATGTGATCCAGCTTCCCCCACTAAAGGCTGGTCCGAATGGATTTACGGACCTGATTACCAGTAGCGGCGAACCGGCCTCCCCCGCGATCAAGGCTCGCCGCACAGAGGCGCTGCTTGCCGCTTTCGAACGAAGCTGTCCTGACGTGCTCTTGATCGAATCATTTCCGTTCGGCCGGCGGCAAATGCGCTTCGAATTGCTGCCATTGCTCGAAGCGGCTCAACGCAAAAAGCCGCGCCCCTGCATCGCTTGTTCCATCCGTGATATTCTACAAGAGAACAGAGATATGGCGCGTGCTCAGGAGGTCGTGGAAATCCTACGCGACTACTTCGACCTTGTCCTCGTGCATGGCGATCCGCGACTCGTAAAGCTCGACGCGACCTTCCCCCTCGCCGATCATATTGAGTCGATGATCGCTTACAGCGGGATCGTCGCTCCCGGTTCTCCATTCTACTATCAGGCCGGATCGAAGGCTGACGTTATCGTTTCGGCAGGCGGCGGCGCTGTGGGATACAAGCTGCTGGAAACGACACTTTTGGCCAAAGCCAAGACCTCGCTGGCATTTGCGCGCTGGCTCGCGCTCACCGGTGGCAACGCCAAGCCAGATGAATTCGAGCGCCTCCAGCAGCTCGGCGCTATGAACGGCGTTGTTGTTGAGCGCTCTGTTCCCGATCTGGCGGCAGCATTGGCGGGTGCCCAGCTCTCCATTTCCCAAGCCGGCTATAATACGGTTGCAGATATTCTCGTGGCTGGTTGCAGAGCAGTTTTCGTTCCATTTGCCCAGAACGGAGAAACTGAGCAAAGCCGCCGTGCTGCTCTGCTTGCTGAGCACGGATGGGGAGTCGTCGTTCCTGAGCAGGAGCTTACGACCGATGCGCTCTCCAAAGCGATCGACCGTGCGCTTTCGCTTCCGAAGCCAATGCAAGAATTCGATCTTAATGGCGCCGCGAGTACCGCTCAGTTTGTACGCGATTGGCTAACTAACAATCGCAGGCGCTTGTGCTGAAAACGAAGTCGGAACGCAAGGTTTCCGGCGATAATTCGTTGGCTCAGAAACGGCTGGAAGTGTCGTCGGCTTTCGCTTCTTCGAGAACTTCTGACGCCTCCCGCTCAATTATCGAGGCTTGGGCAGTATCGAGTCCAAACCGATTTGCAATGTCCGGCGCATAATTGAGCAAGTCGGCTCGTAGACGAATAAGGGCAAGGTCCTTGGCCTTCGCTTCCAGCATCACATCGAATTCGAGCCCTCGGGCAAGACGCAAGAACGTGATGAACTCGAAGGGATGGCAAAAGTCAGCATGACCCGTCCACGTCGGTGCGAGTTTTACCGTGGTGACTTTGCGCGTCCTCGGATCGCGACGCTTCAATTCTCTGAGCTCCGTGCGGGGAGAGGAGAAATGGACTTTCGGCCTTACGCCTTTCGGCCACGTGCCAAGCATGCGAACCAGCGTTTGCCGCATGTCCAGGCGATCCGGATTGAGACACCAGAAATGCTGATGATCAAAAACGAGACGCACTCCGGTGTGCTGATGAATCCAGAGCGTATCGGACGCACTGAAGCGCAAATCGTCGTGCTCTAGGACGAGCCGGCGACGCACAGGTTCCGGTAGTGTGGGCCACGTCTTGACCCAACGTGCATTGCTTGAAGCTCGGTCTCCGTACGCTCCACCGACGTGAATGACGACGACGGCCTCGGGTCCAAGCTCCATGAGATCGAGCATTTCGGCTTGGGATGTCAGGTCCCACACACTCTTTGCCGTCAATTCGGGATCGGGGCTGTTAAGGATGACGAACTGGGACGGATGAAACGACAGGCGAATGTCGAGCTGCTTGGCCTTCGCACCTATGGCCTGCAACTCAGCGGCGCTCTCCCGCACCATGTTGTGGAACTGCGGCAGGTCGGGATGGGTCGCATAAGGCGCCAGATCCGACGACATTCGGTACATGCGTATCTGGTGCTGGGCGAGGTAGTCGAAAATCGCGTCGAGAAAAGTCAGCGATGTCTTGAGATGCGGCCGGTTTGCCCAGCGCCGCGTGTCGTTCGACTTGAGGTCCGGCCGAGCCATGACTTTGACGGGAAACCCAAGTCGTAAAGGTGCCGCGGACATCTTGGCACCTCCCGTTCTGCTCGTGAGCCGTTGGCGCGCCAGCCTGATATCAGGAAACGGCTCCGGCCTGACTGTGTTCCAGCGGCTCCGAGAGCCGAACCGATTACTGAAACAGCGATCGCGGCACGTCACCGAAG
>QGVC01000711.1 GCA_003242645.1 Pseudomonadota bacterium | reverse complement strand
TGACGGATCCGCTTTTCCGCACTCCTCGAATTCGCCAACCGATCCTCCCCAGGTGACTCACGGGGTTCTGGTCAACCTACGAACGTAGCCTCTCAAGATAAAGCGGGGTGGTTCCGGTGTCAACTGCGCGCGGCGCGCGCTGTCGCGCCGCGCGCCCGTGGTCGCGCAGCTCAATACCGTCTACAACCGATTCAGCACGTATTCGACGTTGATCTTGAGCAGCCAGTACGCGTTGTCGGACACGTGCTTACCCGGCTGGGGACCGTGTTGGGCTTCCAGTTCTTGGAGGAAGGCCCCGAGCTGTCCGCGCGCGCTGTTGGTGTTCCCTCGCTCAAGCGAGCGCTCGGCGGCCTCGAGCTTCGCCTCGAGGCTGCGGCAGACCCCGGCGTTCGTGATCCAGCCGAGCTCTCCGCAGGCGCGGTCGAGGTCTGAGCGGATCACCGAGAGGCCAGAGCTCGGATTGTCGAGCGTTGCCGGGGAGCGGGCTGGCACCAGTGTGTGGACCTCCCTGCCGCCGATCGAGTTGAAGTAGGATCCCTGAATGTTCTCCAGTATTTCGACGACGGTGTCCGGCACGATCTCGAAGGATACCGGGAGCGATGCGATTTTGGCGCGACCGAACACCCACGCGCTCGCCGGTGCCGGTAGCCACGCAGAACGAACGATGAAGTCGCCGACCGATTGCCCGGGCTCGAGCCAGGCGGTGCGGAAGCTGAACTCGCACTCGGGTTGCCGCGCCGTGCGGCTCGCGGAGGCATTCCAACCCGGCGCGGGCTCGACGCTCAACGATGGATCACCGCCCGGGCAGGGGAGAAGAACGACGCCGATCGGCTGCTGGGTGCGTGGGCCGATCTCGTTGGTCAAGGCGTACCGATAGACGTATCCCGCCCCCGACGATTCAATGGCCACGGCCATGCGAGGCGAGATCTTGTCGCGCGGCTCGACCACCATGCGGTGGTGAACACCATCGATGTCGGTGAACTCGAGGATGAAGTCGCCGGAAACGGAATCGCGTTGCAGCGTCTGACCTGCCAGTGGCGATGCCGCCACACCAAGCACCGCTAGCCACAGGGCAAGTACCACTCGGAATGACATGGGCGCTTTCCTTAGCTTCCCAGGCGGATTCGGTAGTGCTCAGGCCAAGTTTCGAGCTGGCACGCGATGTTAACACCGTCGCGTGGGAGCCTTTCGCACATCTGTTCAAACGACGCGTGCTGGCGCGCCGCGCGCCCGTGGTCGCGCAGCTCAATACCGTCTACAACCGATTCAGCACGTATTCGACGTTGATCTTGAGCAGCCAGTACGCGTTGTCGGACACGTGCTTGCCCGGCTGGAGACCGTGTTGGGCTTCCAGTTCTTGGACGAAGGCCTGGAGCTGCCCGCGAGCGCTTGCGGTGTTGCCCCGGTCGATCGATCGAGCCGCCGCGTCGAGCTTCGCCTGGAGACTGCGGCAGACCCCGGCGTTCGTGATCCAGCCGAGCTCTCCGCAGGCGCGGTCGAGGTCGGTGCGGATCAGCGAGAGGCCAGAGGTTGGGTTGTCGAGCGCCGCTGGGGAACGGGCAGGTACCAGTG
>QGVC01000710.1 GCA_003242645.1 Pseudomonadota bacterium | reverse complement strand
GGCGCAGTCGACGGACGCGGTCGCACCGTACGTCGATTCGTTCGTGACGTGGGGCAGCGTCGTGACCACCTGGATGGTGGCGCGTCGCCTGATCGAGAATTGGCTCTACTGGGTCGTGTTCGACAGTGTTGCGGCCTACCTCTACTTCACGCAAAACTTGCCGGCGACGACGTTGCTGTTCGTGCTGTACGTCGGAATCGTGATTCGCGGGTATGTGAAGTGGCGGAAGCAGCAGCGGCTGCAGGTCGCGGCGGCGCTTGTGTAGCTGCAAGAGGCAGGGTGAGCTGAGTCGGCTCGAGGCAGCGAGCTCCTTCTCTGTCCGCCAACTGTCAACCGTCTACTCGTCGAGCGAGCGTGCCGAATGAAGATGAAACCGCCCGAGGTGATCGCAGCCGCTGCGTTGGGAGTAGGTACGAGTGCCATCCTTTCCGTCGAGCAAATCAAGCACGGGCTCACGAACGACAGTTGGCGGGTGCGGACGGAACGCGATGCCGTCATCGTGCGCGCGAGCAATCGATCCGAAGAAACATTGCGAATAGACCGGATGAGCGAGGCGCGCGTGCTGGCGGCTGTCGCGGCTGCCGGGATCGGACCGGAAGTGCTCGTATGCGATCCTGCACGTCACGTGCTCGTGACGCGCGATCTCGGTCGAACATGGAGTGCTGACGATGCGCGTGTCGCCGGGAACATCGAGCGGATCGCGCGGCTGCTGCGTCGATTGCACGCATTGCCGGCGCCTACCGGCGTGCGCACGGTGGATCTCGTCGAGACGATGCGCGGCTACCTGAAGTCGTTGGACGAGAGGGGGCGGCAGACCGCAGCGACCGCGCAAAGAACGCGAGAGCGCGGCGAGCACGCGGCGTTGGCTCTACGTCAGCATGCCGTCGCCTGCTTGTGCCACAACGATGTCCATCATCTGAATGTGGTCGACGGCGATACGTTGCGACTGATCGATTGGGAGTACTCCGGGATCGGAGAGCCCATGTTCGATCTGGCCTCGATCTGCGTCTATCACCAGTACGATCGTGCCGAGCGCGAGCGCCTCTTGGATGCCTACGGCGCGGGCGTCGGCGCGACCGCGATCCATCGACTCGAGCTCGCCTGCTGGCTGTTCGACTACATTCGGGAGCTGTGGGGCGAGGTGAGGTGTCAGAAGGTGTAAGGTGTAAGGTGTAAGGTGTGAAGTGTGACGTGTAAGGTGTGAACCAGAAAGGAGCTGCGATCTCCGCGGACACCTCACGCGTCACACCTTTACACCTTACACTCTCACTCTACACCTTAGTGCACAGCACACGAGTCCATGCGCATCTACCTCACCGACATCTACGGCACCGAGCACGTCATCGAAGGCCACCCCGGACGCAAGCTCATGGAGAGCTTGCGCGAGCACGAGTTCGGCGTGACGGCCAGTTGCGGCGGGATGTGCTCGTGCGCGACGTGCCATGTCTACGTCGATCCGGAATGGATCGACAAGCTGCCGGAGATGCAATCGGATGAGGGGGAGCTCATCACCAAGCTCACGACGTATCACCCGGGCGTCTCGCGACTTTCGTTTCAAATCCCTTTAACCAAGG
>QGVC01000238.1 GCA_003242645.1 Pseudomonadota bacterium | reverse complement strand
GCTCCGCATCGAGCATGCGCGCAACGCGAAGCATGTCGCGGCCGGCGGCGATGGCATCGCGGCTGCCCATTCCCCGTTGTCCGTCGAGGCCGAAAATGGCCATGGCGCCGTCGCTCAGGTACATGCTGATCCGACCGCCGTGCGCCTCAGCCGCCTGAGTGATCTCTTGAAGAAAGCGATTGACCAAAAGAACGGTGTCGGCCGGAAGCTGCTTCTTTGTGAGAGTCGTGAATGCGCGGATGTCGACGAATAGGACCGAAATTTTGCGATCCACACCCCACTTGTACTCTTCCTCCTCCCAATTGAGCTCCGTCTCGCGGGTGATCGGCGGTAGCAGGATCTGGACACACAGCGGATGCCGCGGGCGGATTTGGCAGGCCAGGCGAACGTTGGCCGGCGCAGAAATCCGCCTCAGAACTTTGCGCTCGACAGGGTTCGGCTCGGGCAATGCTTCCTGGCCGGAGAGCACGAGAACACGGCAAGTCGAACAGCGGCCACGGCCACCACAAAGCGATGGGTGCGGAATGCAGTTCTCCCGGCTGGCTTCCAGAAGCGTCGAGCCGGGCCGCAATGCTATCTCTCCGTGCCCAACAAACCGGATAGGCACGGTTCCTCTCATGCGCCGAAGGAGGGCGACGCCGAGCATGGTCGCTATCACTAGGGCGGCTGTCCCGGCGAGGAGCTGGTGAGAGAGGTCTGCGGCCTGATGCAATCCGGCCATCTGCTCCGGCGTGTATACCGGTCCTGGAAGATCAAGGGTGAGTGCCTCGCGCCCGGCGGAAACGAAGCCGGCAATGGCGAGCAGAGGCAGCGCAAAAGCGAGCGCGAAGCCGAGCTCCCGCACCCGCCCGAACCAGGGCTTATGACGGATGACGTAATGGATTCCGATGATCCCATGAAACCAGGCAACGAGCACCAGCGCCGTCTGCCAAGCGACCTGTTCGGGATAGAGAATTCGTAGGACGGCTTGGTAGGAATCATCCGTCCCGAGATAAGCGCTGCCGTAGCGCGTTCCGATGGCATGGTCGATGACGAGCATCGGAATGGCCAGCCCGAGGCAGATCTGGACACCTTCCTCGAATGGCAGGCGGCAGGCCCGCCTCAACACGATGCGCTTCAAGGCGAGGCCCACGTGCACTGCGGCTGCGCCGTAGAGCAAAATCGTCCCGGGCCGCGATCGCCAAAAAGAGACGCGCCACTCCTGCGCTGCCTCCATTGTTTGGACGCCGAGGACGCCGAGGGCGTGGTTCACCAGGTGCATGGTGACGAATGCGAAGAGCACGAGCCCAGCCCACATCCGCAGCTCCCGCTCCCACGAGATTTCGCGCCAGGGGATGCGGGCGAGAAATGTCCAAGACTGCCCGTGTGATTTCGCCATCAAGCTCTTGTCCTCGGGTCCAAGCCTGCAGTTAGGCAACCGCTGCCGCGGGCTCCGGATCCACGACGAGGTGTGGTCCGTCGAATTTCAGGAGGCTGTCGAAATCGCGAGCTGCTGTTTCGTCCGGCACGGTTGCAATCAAGGTCCTGCCGCTCATCGCGGAGCGCAGGCGCGTCAGAATGGCGTCGCTATCGCCGGAGCCGAAAGGTGCGAGGGCCCCGTCGAGCACCAGAATCTCTGGCCGCTTCACAAGACAGCGCGCAATGTTGACGGCGGCCCGTTGCGGCTCGTAGAGCAGCCGCCCCCCGACGCCGACATCCGTCTCCAGCCCGATGCGATAGATGACGGGCTCGAGACCAAGCTCGGCGACCACCTTACGCACCACCTGCCAGACGCGCTGCTCCGCCCGCGAGCCCTCAAAGGCGATGCGGCCGAACAGGATGTTGTCGCGAATGGGCGCAGCCATCATGAACTTGGCTGGGTCGTAGAACTCGATGCGTCCCTCGTACTCCCGTGGCAGGTGACGCATGAGGCTCTTGCGGGCGCGCAGAATGCGTGCGTTGAACGCCTCATCGAGCAGGCTCAAGCGGTGCCGAGGCTCGATGTATCCCAGAGCAAGCGCGATCAGTCGGGTGCGCGCACCGGGGGAGAGGTGCGCCTTTCCTCCTGGTTGCCGGACGATATCGAGGAGCTTGCGATAGTGCTCCATCTCGTCTGCCCGGATGAGCGAGTAGCGCTCGAAGAGTGGGTCCCCGGGCGGCAAGTCGGCGAATATTTCCGCCGTTAGCTCGGCGATCCTCAATCCGACCTCGACCAGTGGTTCGTCGAGCGCTTCCGCTTCCAGGATCGCGCGGAGATAAGGGTCCGCTGCAAGCTCTGTCCGGGTGGGGCCATGGCCAACCGGAACGCCGAACAACAAGTTTTCCCCGATCGAGGCGTGGGTGTTGTAGCGATCGGGATCGAAGGGCTCGACCAGGTCGTCCAAAGACTGCGCCGCAAGCTGCTCGCGGACGCGCCGTCGCGCCTCGATGAAGCGCTCGGCGATTTCAGGGTTTGTCCTGGGTGCGAGGCGACCGTTGAGGCCGAACCAGTACACCTCCTCATCAAGGCCGGCGACCGCGAGAGCGCGCAGCACGGCAGCATCAAGCTCTTCCGCCGAGCCGACCCCTGCGGCTTCATAGTCGATCCAACTGTCGTCGAGATTGATTTCGTCACCGTTCAACAGCAGCTCATCGAGCTGGCGTGCACTGCTTTCACAAGACGACGCTGGCACCGGTGGAACGCGCCGCAATGAGTAAGTGACGTTGTCTCTTATCGATCCCACGAACAGCAGCGGATCGGGCCCGGCATAGGCGATGAGGCGGCCGGCCGTCTCGTCGGCCATGTCCCGCAGCTCCCGCGATCCAATGCGGACGCTGCCCTCGTACTCCGTGACCTGCCGGCCGAGGACCTTGGCGAACGTCCCGCGGCCGCTGCCGTTGCCTCCTGTGAGAGCGACGTGCGAAGGCCGGTCGATGGTTAGTGAAACATTGAACAGGAGCGGAGATCCGCGGCGGTCGAGCACTCTGAGCCCCTCGATGCGGATCGGGCCAGTAAGGTCTTCCGGCCGCTCGTCGCGGGGCTCCGGCAGCAGCTTGTCGACCGTGAATTGCGAGACAACCTGCTGATACTTCACGGCAACGTCGATCCGCTGCTGATCCCAGTCGATCAGCTCCTTCACGGGCGGGGGCAAATCTCTGTAAGCGGCAAGGACGGCAACGAGCTGGCCAAGATCAAGGGAGCCTCGCAAGGCGAAATAGCCGCCGATCGCGTAGAAGAAGAAGGGCGTCGCCTGAGCCAGCAGGTTGTTGAGGTACTTGACGGCGAACTTGCGCTTGAACAGCGCCACGCGGATCGCGAAAAGCTGGCTGAGGCGCCGGGCAACTTCGGCCTTGTCGAACGCTGCAGTGCCGTGGACGTGCACGGCGGGGGCCGCCTCGACGACCTCGCCGATACGACCTGCGAGATGGCGCGAGGCCACCTGTCGCTCGCGGCCTAGCCGGATCTGCTCGCGTCTCAGATAGGGGATGACGACCGCCTGGACCATCACCACGGCGAGGGCGATGAGGCCCAGCCAGCTGTTCTGAACCATGATGAAGAACAGCGCGGTCAGCGCCTGGGTGCCGAGGAACACGGGCTGGATGAAGGCGTCCCCCACGAAGCCGCCGATTGGGTCCACCTCATCCTTGATCATGCTGGCCGCCTCGGAGGGCTTCACCGAGCGGATGTCCTCGGGCCGGAATCTCAGAAGCGTGGCGAACAGCTGGTAGCGCATGCGGCGCAGAATGCGCTCGCCCAGGATGCCCTTTCGGATGTTGATGACGTACTTGAAGGCGCCGTTGATGAGGACGAGCGTGAGGAAAAGGAAGCTGAGCGCCAGAAGGTAGGAAATCCGGTCGAGCTCGATGCCCTCGCTGAGCACGATCTTGCCGCCGCCCAGGAAGTCCGGCAACGTAACCGTCCAGTCGAAGACACGAGCGGTGAGGCTGCCCTTCGGGAAGGCGCCGCCTTGGAGGGCCTCACTCACAATGATGCGGGGGACGTCGAGAGAGGCAAAGTAGAACGGCAGCGAGGCCAGGATCAGCAGAAGGATGCCGATCTGCTCGCGACGGCTGTGATGCCAGATAAACCTGAAGAGGTTTGGGTCCAACACGCGAAATCCTGCGCTCTCGACCACCGAAGGTAGTGAGGAGGCCAGCAAGGGGCAAGCAGCAGCGTGTCAATTTTGGAGCGCGATCAGCGGAATACAGGGCTGAGTTAGGGAGGCGAGTTAACAGTCGGGGGGTAACATGAAGGTCGCGTTCTATGCTCCACTGGCCCCACCTGACCATCCGACGCCGTCGGGGGAGCGGCTGATGGCGGCGCTTCTCATGAGAGCACTCACAGCAGCGGGCTATGATGTGCGTCTCGTGAGCCGCCTACGCAGCTTCTCTCAGGAGCCCGATCCAGGCGTTTACCAAGATCTCAAGTCGACGGCGGGCGCAGAGGCCTGGCGGCTTGTGGCCGACTGGTCCGCTCCGAATGCGGATTGGCGGCCGGACTGCTGGTTCACCTATCATCCGTATTACAAATCGCCCGACTGGATGGGCCCGGAGGTATGCGCTCGGCTTGGACTGCCCTATTTCACGGCTGAAGCCTCCTATGCTGCGAAACGCGACGAGGAGCCGTGGGCCATCTGGCAGGCCGATGTCGTCTCTGCCGTTCGCAATGCGGCGGCGAGCTTCTGCTTTACGGCGCGAGACAGAGAAGGGCTGGAAAGCCTGGCGCCGCTTGCCGGCCCTCTCGTAGATTTGCCTCCTTTCATAGACCCATCGCAAATCCCGGAGAGGCAAAGGCGGCCATCGAGAGCGGCACCGCGCATCGGGGTCGCAGCGATGATGCGCCCTGGCAATAAGCTCGAAAGCTATGTCGTGCTCAGCCAGGTGCTGCAGATGCTGCTCGATCTGCCCTGGCGGCTGGCTATCATGGGCGACGGACCAGCCCGGGCCGATGTGCTCTCCGCGTTCTCGCCAATCCCGCCGGATCGCATCGATTGGATGGGCGAGCTGGAGCCCGAGGCCGTTGTGGACGCTTTGGGGGCATGCGATCTTTATGTCTGGCCAGGCATAGGTGAGGCCTACGGCCTAGCTTATCTCGAAGCCCAATGCATGGGACTGCCGGTTGTGGCGCAGGACACTGGCGGAGTTTCGGCCGTCGTGCGTCCTAACGAAACAGGCTGGCTCACGCCGCCCGGCGATCTCGGCGCCTTTGCAGATGCGGTTCGTCGGCTGCTTCTCGATGCCGATCTACGCAATGCCATGGGTGACGCCGCAAGCCGTTTCGTCCGTGAGCAGAGGAACGTAGAGATGGCGGCGGCCATTCTCGGTGAGACGATTGGGACCGTCGTTGGTCGAGGCGGAGCGGTTGGATGACTCTCGCCCGGGCCTCACGATGGTCTGCCTTGCGTGACGAGCTCGCGCGCTGGGCACGTGATGGCGCCGTGGCCCGGCTTTGGCTCCGCGATGATGATGCGGTCACTGTCACACCGGCGCTGGAGCGGCTCGCAGCACTGTGTTTCGCTCACGACGTACCATATTTGATTGCGGCCGTCCCGAGCAGCGCCGATGAGGA
>QGVC01000709.1 GCA_003242645.1 Pseudomonadota bacterium | reverse complement strand
CGCAGTCGGCCCATCGCTCGCGATGGCCGACAGAGTCTGATCATGATCCTGATCATTCTTCTGCTTCTGCTTCTGCTTCTGTTTCTGCTTCTGTTTCCCGAAGGGTTCGACCAAAGGTTCGGTGAACCCTTCGGGAAGGGTTTGGAGGACGGTTCCAAACGTCTCGTCCCAAGCCTTCCGCATTGCTGGGCTGGGATCGCCTAAGCTCTCGAAAATACTAGAGATATGGGCGTACTTGAGAGGGCTCTCCGGCGCGCTCTTCCAGATGCGGAACCAGCCCCGCAGGACATTCGGATTGTCGGGCGGGTTGTAGCGGGGCGCATTGGGAACGCGGAGGACTCGGTACTTCGGATCGTGCTCGATCAGACCCATTTCCAAGAGTTCCTGGAAGGCTTTGGAAACCCTTTCGAAACCCTCCCCGGAACCCTTTCGCAACACTTCCGCAAGGGTTCCGATGCCCGTGGTCATGAGGCCGGGTACGTAGCTGGTCTGTGGCCCCGTCAGGATTAGCAGCCAGAGGAGTTTGGCATCGTCGGACAGCTCGATGAACTTGTCGTCGTCCCAAACGCGAGGATCCACCTTACGGAAGATCGGCACGCTCATGCTTTCCCTCCTGCCATCTGCCTCGCCATGCGGATGACCTCGGAGTCCTCGCAGGCGAGGACGGCGGCAATGGCGTCGTAGACGTGTTCTCTTTGGCTGCGAGGGATCTCCTCGATGCATTTGGCGGCGAAGGGGCTGAGATGCCCTTCTACGGCGGCCTGCACTTCCTCTTTGCTGGCGGTCTTGCGTCCCGCGACGGCTAGCTTGATCTCTTGCGGCGTAGCTTGGAGGACCGGCAGGCGGTAAGCTTCGGCGATGCTCGCGATGGTCCCCCAGCACATCGCCATCTTGGCGGCGCTGCTGGCGCTACGCGGAAAGCTCATGCTCTCCGCGCAGATCGCGACCGGGTTCCAGTCGTCGACCCACCGGGCGATCTCTTTGGCGATGGCTCTAGCTCGCTCGAGGTTGTCGTCGGCAGCTCGGATATGGCGTTTCTTGCCCGACGGTTCCGTGCGGACGACGGCCACGCTCTCGACGAGGATGCGGTCGGGCTCGATGAGCGCGGCGCAAAGTCCAACGCTCGCAAACCCAGGATCGATGCCGAGGACGAAGACGCTCATAGAAGGACCTCCTGTTTGGCCTTGGTCAAAGCCATCCCGATCTCGAGTTGTTCCTTAGTGTCTCGGATTCGGCGCTCGGCGATTGCGTGATATTTCGGATCGAGCTCCCACCCGATGAATGCGCGGCCGAGGCGCTTGCACGCGACGCCAGTTGTTCCGCTGCCGGCAAAGGGGTCGAGGATAGTTTCGCCCGGATCCGTGAAGTCACGGATCAGCGCTTCCATCAGGGCGAGTGGCTTTTGGGTTTCGTGCCCAGTACGAATCCGATCGGCAGCGCCAACCTTCGGCGTAATCCAGATGCCGCTCCTCCCCCCGCCGTTCCATCGGCTCCTGCCAGGCGGATGAGCGATGACGATCGACTCGTAGCCCATCCCCGGCCGGTCGCCGCTGTACTGGGGCATCCCGTCGGGCTTGATC
>QGVC01000237.1 GCA_003242645.1 Pseudomonadota bacterium | reverse complement strand
AACTTTCCTGTGGTCTTCCATTTGTAGAAGTAGTAGTCGCAGTCTTTGTAGTAGACGTAATGGGGTTTATGCCACTTGTGCCATTTGAAAACGTAGTGCTTGTGGGGATGATGCTTGTGGCCATGGACGAAAATCTTGGTCTTTGCTTCAGCTCCCGGCACTTGAAGCGCACCGAGTGCCATCAGACCAGCGGCCAAACCCATGATCACCTTCTTGTTCATCTCAGTCCTCCAGATCTTTTGCCTCGACTCAATTGGCCGATTTGATTTCTTTCGGCCGGTTCACGGCGGCGGCTCTTGCCGTCCGTCGATGAGGCAAGATTGGCAGACTTAAGCGGTGCGCGCTGTCACGCAGGAGACAAGTTTTTCGATTTCGATTTTTTCAGGGGCTGGGAGCTGGGGCCTGGCCAGCAAGGCCTGCGAGGTCACTGACACTCGGCTTCAGATAGACCGATCGGCACCACGTTTCGCCTCTCAATTATGCCGCCATGGTGCCGAGCGATTTGCGTAACGAATTCTTAAGCGATGAAGCGCTCGCGAAAGGCGTTGCGGACGTCTACAAGCTTATCGAATCGCGCTCTGCCACCTCGGCTTAGACCCCTCGCAAACTCGGTGACCCGAGCACAAGCCTGTCCTCGATCTTCTGGACTCCATCCATCTCCTCGACGAGAACATGCAAAGCCCGGCGCTGCTCTGCGGAGGGAACGAAGCCGTTCAGCTCGACGACGCCATTCTGTACGACCACGTTGAGAAAAGTGCCGTCCAGCCAATCTTGCTCGCGGATCTTCGCCAAGAGCGCTTGCTCGAGCTCGGCGTCGCTTTTTATCGGCTTCTCGGGTTGCGGCTTGCTTTGACTCAGGGCCTTCACGATATCGGCGCGAGAGATGATGCCGACCAGCTTGCCGTCGCGCACGACCGGAAGCCGCTTCACTCTCCGCTTTTCGAAGGTGTTGGCGATCTCGCTCAAATCCGCATCCTCGTCGATGGTGACGACGGGGCGGGACATCACATCCTCTGCCTTGAGGCCATGTGTTTTCCTGTATTGGCGCGCCAGCAGGTCAGGGTCGCTGAAGAAGCTCAACCACCATTTGCGTTGCGGCTCGGTGCCAATCTCGGCCCGCCGGAGCAGGTCGCTTTCGCTAACCATTCCGAGGATAGTGCCGTCCTCTGCCACCACGGGAACGCCGCTGATCCGCTTATCGGTCATCAGCTGAGCAATTTCGTGCACCGATGTCTCCCGACGAACGGTGATCACATTCTTGCTCATAATGTCGCGAGCCTTCATGGCAGCCTCCCAGAGCTTGGGGTTTTTGCGCGGACGAATGATCGTCCGAGTTCTGTGCATCGGCATTGATACTCATCAACACGCCGGTCGCCGCCTCGTTCCCACCGTTGCCGCAACCGAAAATTGAGCCCCGATGGCGCGACTGCCGTAATTCTGGCACAAATGTGTATGCAACATTTCTAGCTAACGTTGAGTGGCAATCACGTCACGGGGGAGTGTCCGGTGAAGTATCCAGTACGGCTGCTCGGCCTTGCCAGCGCGTTCGCAGCCTTTTTCAGCCTCCTTTCGGCCGCTCAGGCTGCGCCGGCTTCGAGCGGGGGTTTCAAGGTTCAGCGGGATGGAAGTCTTTCGATGGGAGGTCGCACCCTCCGCTGCGGCGGGGCACGGAGCGTGCTCGACGGGGGACTGCCCAGCGAGGGTGCTGCGGCGCCAGGCGTCCTTATCATCAATCCGCGGCTGCTCAATCGGATGCCGCACACGGTTCGTCTTTTCGTCTTCTATCACGAGTGCGGCCACCACCGCGTCGGGGGGAGTGAGCTGAGGGCCGACAGCTGGGCTGTCAGGCGCGGCGTCGCTGAAGGCTGGCTGGACAGAAATGGCCTGAGGCAGGTGTGCAGGTCCTTCGGCAATATGCCGGCCACGCCGACTCATCCTTCGGCTCGAACCCGCTGCCAAAATCTCGAGCGGACCTTCAATGAGGCAATTGCGGCCAGGGCGCCTGCGCCGAAGAGAAAGCCAGCCAACCAGATCGAAAGGGCGGCGGGCGCAAGCGCACCAGCGCTCTTGAATGGCCCGAAACTGGTGGGGAGTGGCAGGAACCGCACCGCTCGGAATTAGCGGTCCAGTCAATCGCCGCGTTCCTAAGCATCGAGCCGCGCCCAGGGCGCGGCTCGAGCCGTCCAAGCGGCGCTTCGGGCAGGACGCACTGCCTCCAATCAACCTTTGTCGAAAATAGCGCGGCTGTCCTCGGGGGCCTGCTCGCGCCGGTCCGTCATCTCATAATCGCGCAAGACGTGCGCGACCCGCAGCCGATATCCTGCGAAAACGCCGGAGCGGCCACGGGACTGCGTTCTGCGGTGGCCCGGGTGATTGCGCCAGCGGGCGACGGCTTCCTCATCCCGCCAAAACGACAGCGAGAGGAGCTTCCCAGGATCGGTGAGGCTCTGAAACCGCTCGACCGAGATGAAGCCATCTATCTTTTCAAGCTCGGGCCTGAGTTCCGCGGCCAGGTCGAGGTATTCCTGCTTCCGCCCCTCGGCGGGCGTCACTTCGAAAATCACCGCGATCATTGTCGAACCTCCCGGCAGGCGTTGCGCACCTCGCGCTTTGCTTCGGCAAGGAGATGCAATATCATTCGAGGCGCTGGTGACATCATTGCCCCGGGGGCGAGGAAGAGACAATGGCAGATGCGATTTCCGCGATCATCGGCATGGCCCTGATGATTGCTTTCGTCGTCGCGATCGTAGGGAAGGTCGGGGAGGTGCCCCTGTGGGTCGTGTCGATCTTGGCCTTTGTTCTAATGGCAGTGGCGTTTTGGCAGGACGCTTTCGCCCCGCTGTTCCGGCGTTCGCGAAACAACGGGCAATGACGCCGGCTAACAGCGGCTGATCAGCTTTCCAATTTCGAGAGGTTTTCTATCAAGACGCGTGCTGAACGCAGTAAGCGCGCGTCATCGTTTGGCGGGCCGACGAGCTGCAAGCCAAGCGGCATGCCGTCGGGAGCCTGCAATACCGGCAAAGACAACGCCGGAACGCCCAACAATGTCCAAAGCGTGCAGAACACCGGATCGCCGGTCGTTTCAAGCGATGCCGGAGCGCTACCTATGCTCGCTGGCGTAATGATTGCGTCGTAATAGTCGAAAATGGGAGAGAGGCTGGCGTGCAGGCGCGGCCCCAGGTCGTGCGCAGCGAGATAATCCACCGCCGTTACCCGCCGGCCCTCATCGAGAATATCACGAAGCTGCTGGCTGGACTTGTCCGGGCCGCCGCGCTCGACAAGCTTCGAAAGCCGATGGGCCATGTCGGCAGCCATGATGGTGCGATGCGCGGTCCAGGCCTCGGCAAAAATTTCGGGAAGCTCGACAGTTCCGCCATCGTCGCCGAGGCTGGAAATGAGCTCCTCGAAAATCTCGCGTGTGGAAGCGTCCGCCTTTTCCCACACCGGTGTTTTCACCAGCGCGAATTTCGGCGGCAGGGGCGGTGGTTCCGCAGCAATTGCGCGGAAATTGGGCTTGGCGACAGGTTTCGTGTCGGGATCGAGTGGATCGTGTCCCGTGAGTACGTCGAGCAGCAGAGCGACGTCCTCCAGCGTGCGGGCAAACACACCGACATGATCGAGCGTTCGGGACAACTCCAGAACGCCGCCCCGTGAAATGAAGCCGTGCGTGGGTTTGGCGCCGAAAACGCCGCAAAAAGACGCCGGCCTGATTACGGAGCCGTTCGTTTGCGAGCCGATCGCCAGCGGCACCATGCCCGCGGCCACCGCTGCTGCTGAGCCTGACGACGAGCCACCGGGCGTGTGCTCGAGATTGTGCGGATTGCGTGTCGGGCCGGGATGATAATAGGCGAATTCCGTTGTGACGGTTTTTCCGATTATGACGGCGCCAGCGGCTCGCAGTTTCGCGACGACTGTCGAATCCTGCCGCGGTCGGCGCCCGGCCAGGAGCGGTGAGCCGCACTCCGTAGGGTAATCGGAGGTATCGAAAATATCCTTGATAGCCACAGGAATACCGTGAAGGGGTCCTGTCGGCCGGCCGTTACGGCGCCACTCGTCAAGCTCACGCGCCTGTTTCAAGGCGTGTGCGCGGTCGATGTGAACGAAGGCGCGAATATCGCCATCCAGCGCCTCGATCCGGTCCAGGCACGCGGTGACGTACTCCTCGGAAGAAAGCGCACCGCGAGTAATCTCGCGGTGCGCTTCAGTTGCACTGAGAGAGGTCAAAGCCTCAGGCATGCTTCAGTTCCCGTAAAGTTTCTGCGGCAGCCAGAGTGCAATCTCCGGAAAGATGTGGACAATGGCCATCGAGATAAAAACGAGGAACACGAACGGCAATGAGCCGGCGAAGATATCCGTCAGCTTTACGTGCGGCGGCGCTATGCCCTTGAGATAGTACGCGGCCATCGCCATGGGCGGCGTATTAAACGATGTCTGAATGTTCAACGCCACCAGAATGCCGAAAATGATCGGGTCGATGTTGAAGGCCTTCAAGAGCGGCAAGAAGATCGGCACGAAGATAATGATGATCTCCGTCCATTCCAGCGGCCACCCGAGTAGGAAGATGATGAGCTGGGAAAGGATGAGGAACATTGTCGGCGACAGTTCCAGAGACTTGACCCAAGCCTCAACCACCTCATGACCACCCAGGTAGGAGAAGACCGAGGAGAAGGTCCAGGACCCGATGAACAGGTAGCACACCATCGCGGAGGTACGTGCCGTCAGGTAAGTCGCCTCTTTCAGCCGCTCGAATGTGAGTGCTCGATAGCAAGCGGCCAACAGCAACGCACCAGCGCACCCCACCGCTGCGGCCTCCGTCGGTGTGGCAAGCCCGAACAGAATGGCGCCGAGCACTGCCATAATCAGAATGAACAACGGGAAGAACGACGTTAGGAGCGCCCAAGTGACGTGCAAAAGAGGTATCGGCTTTTCTAGCTCAGGCGGTCTGGGTGCCAACTTCGGATTTATGATCGCGCGAGCCATGACGTACAGCACGTAGAGCCCGGCGAGCAAGAAGCCTGGGAAAAATGCAGCCGCATAAAGCTTGACGACCGATGTGGCTGTCGTGGCCCCATAGAGAATGAGCAAGACGCTCGGCGGAATCATGATGCCAAGACAGCCGCCGGCACAGACCACCCCAGCCGCCAGCCGGGTATCGTATCCTGCCCGCAGCATGGCTGGAAAAGCCAGCAGCCCCATCAGCGTTACGACGGCGCCGACAATCCCTGTGGCGGTTGCAAACAATGCGCACGTGATTAGCGTCGCCACCGCCAGCGATCCAGGTATGTTCTTCGCCGCCATTTGTATGGAGTAGAACAAGCGATCGAGAATGTTCGAGCGCTCGATCACGTACCCCATGAAAAGAAACAGTGGGACGGCCGTTAGAACGTCATTCTGCATAACATCGGCCGTATTCGTGACGAGCAGGTCGAATATGCGGGTGCCCATCGCGAAATAGCCGAAGAAAATGGCCATTGCGATGAGCGTGAAGGCAATTGGGAAACCCAGCAGAATAACGAAGATAAACAGCCCCAGTT
>QGVC01000708.1 GCA_003242645.1 Pseudomonadota bacterium | reverse complement strand
GCCCTGGATGACCGCCTCGAAGCTCTTCGGGGGGAGACCTGTAGCGTCGGTCTCCATGGAGGTGTTCTCGAAGAGGCGCACTTGCTGCACTCCAGGGAGAAGAAGCAATGCGGCGCGAAGGCTCTCGAAGGTACCGGAGCCGACCGCGCGAAGCGTAGCCTCGCGGCGAGCCCGCAGCTCTTCGTCCGTCTCCCGGTTTCGGCCAAGGATCGCATCCTCGAGGTTGATCACGCTCTCCCACCCGACCACGGGTGTCTCAATCTGCGTCAGCGTCCCTGCTGGAGCCGGGATCGGTCCAGTATCCTCAGCCACCATCTCCACCCTGATGGAGCCGACTTCTGGGATCGTGACCTCCTCGACCGTGCGGAAGCGCGCTCCTGTCCCTTCGACTGATGCCACGCGCCCAGCTGGAAGGACGGTTCCGGGAACGCCCGAGACGGTGGCGATCACGCGAGAAGGAGTCGCCGGAAGGCGAGTCACTCCAGTAATCGCCGCGATGCCGTCGAGGGCGTCTCCGACTGCGGAGTCTGGATACATCGACCGATAGACGGCCTGCATCTGCTCCCACGCTCGGGCAACGTACTCGGAGACAATGCCGACAATGTGGCCAAGGATCGAATCGGCCTCGAAGGAGAGGCTCGGGGAAATCCTGGCCCGGAGCTGATCGATCAGCTCCTGTCGGATCTCCTCCATGGTCTTCGAGACGAATCCCTCGGGCATCAGGCCGTAGCTCATGGCGCAAGAACCTCCTCGGCCTCGACCACCTCGCCGGTGTCAGTGGTGACGCGGAAGCGGATCCTCACGCTGCGGCGCGCTCCGTCTACGTCCGCAGACAGACTTTCGATGGATGCGACACCCTCGGTGTCCTGGATCGCCTGGCGGAAGATCGACAGCAGAACAGGACGCGTGATCCGGTGGCCGAGGATGCGCTGCCAGTAGGGCATTCCTTCGTCGGGCGCCAAGAACCACTCGCCCAAGAAGAGCCGCAGGCGGATGCGGATCCGCTGCGCTACTTCCTCGGCGCCGGAGATGAGGACCAAGTCGCCCCTGGAGAGAGCCAGGTCACCGTTTTGGTCGAGAGCCAGATCCATGATCGAATATTTGTGGCCGCAGGGCTATCTACTCTATCATACTGGATCAGCAAGGACTATAGAAGGTGCCTGCCGCGGATTGAGATGGTAGCGATGCAGGCGGTGCTGCCACTAGTAGCTACTCCGCTTTCGCCTTCGCAGCCTTCGTAGTATGGGGCCACCCACTCGATAAAAGTGCCGTGAGTGCTGTCTTGAGAGCAGTACCGCCGTCGCCTGTTACGGGGGTCCAATTCGCGAAGACTTCTTTCAAGGCCTCCAGCGCGGCATCCACCTTTCCTGCTAGTGCTACGAAGTCGGTCGCTCCCCCTACCTCCACGGCATCTTTGGTCACCCGCAGCTTCGCGCTCCCATCTTCGAAAGCGACGCAGATCGCATCCGGGTCGAAGTCGCGCAGCGCCTCCGGGTACGGATAGAAGCCGGGGATGCACACAGCGTCGGAGAGGTCGTGCTCCCATCGCCAGATCGGATCGACCTGCGTGCCTCCCTGCTGGCA
>QGVC01000707.1 GCA_003242645.1 Pseudomonadota bacterium | reverse complement strand
ACAGACACACCCGCGCGACGACCGACCGACGGAGCGCGCGCTGCTCGCCCAGGGAGTGCTGCGTGAATACGAGCGCAGGAGCCGGGAGATTGCCGAGGCGGTGGCCCGTGGCTGAGCAGTTTGTGCGCGCGCACCTGCGCAAGTTGAAGATCCGGGCCGAACGCCTCGCACGCGCCGGCCTGCTGACTGAGCAGATCGCCGCAGACTTGGCTGAGGCGAAAGTGATTCTGTGGGTCCTGCAAGGAGACCAACCCGACGCCTGATCCCTGGCCTGCAGCGGTCGCGCGAGGGCGCGACTCTCTCCGACACCCTCCCCCGTGCCGCCCTCGCGCGCCGGCTGGAGGTCAGGGGCACATAGGACGAATTCCCATGCCGACAACCGATCTCACCAGTGTTCGAGCCAGCAGTCTCCCGCTGGCATTCAGGTGCGCCGCTTCGCTGCGACCTGAGGGTCCGCGCATCGACTCGGTACACGAGGCCGCTGCTGACGGCATCGCTGCGCACGAGTGCCTGCGTGCTCTCGTGGATCGCGGATCCATCGATTGGGACGGAATCCCGGAAGTGGCCGAGCGGCACGGTGCCGATCCGGAGCAGGTGAGGATCCTCTGCGCCTTGGGAGTGCGCCTCTGGAAATCAGTGTCGGCGGGCTTTGCTGGAGCGTTGACCGAGGTCGCCATGTCCGCCGAGGTGATGCCCGGCGTGCTCCTGACTGGGCACGCGGACCTTGTCGCAACCAACGGGACCGTCGCTCACGTAGGGGACTGGAAGACGGGTCGCAAGGACAGCGATTACTCGCACCAGATGCGCGCCTACGGCGCCCTGGTGATGCTCGACAACCCGGAGCTTACCGAGGTCACCGTCTCGGTTCTGTGGGTCAGGGACGAGGAGATCGAAAGCTACAGGATGACCCGCGCTGGGGCCGAGACGTGGCTCCGAGAGTTGGCGAATCGCGTCATCCGCTGGGATGGCGTGTATCGCACTGGCAGCCACTGCGCGCACTGCCCGCGGTCGCACGAGTGCGAGGCGGCGAAGGCCATGGTTCGTCGCGACGTGGCGGTCGTAGCAGACCCCATGACCGTCGCGCGGGCGGAGGGCGAGCTCGAACTGATGAGCCCCTCGGAGATCGTCGAGATCTTCAAGAAGGCCGACCTGGTCGTGAAATACGCCGAGCGCGTGCGGGAAGCCATCAGAGCTCATGTCGACGCCCACGGCGACGTCGTTGCTGACGGCGTGCGACTGACCCTGGTGACCGAGCAGCGACGCGAGGTTGACCTGGTCAAGGCGTGGCCTGTGATGGAGGCGGCCGGGTTCACTGACGAGGACTTCGCCGCGGTTGCCACCCTGAGCGCATCGAAGATGGAGAAGGTGGTCGCGGCGAAGGCGGAGCGCGGAAAGGGCGCCGTGGCGAAGCGCGCACTGGAAGGCGCCCTGGACGCTGTCCAGGCCATCAAGATTCGCGAGATCAAGAAACTGCAGGCCAAGAGGGCCTGACGAAGGAGAGAGAAGCATGTACGAAGGAACCGAGATCGTGCACCCCGTGGACGCCCTCGCGCAGCGGGAGGATGTCCAGGTGGTGCCTGTTAG
>QGVC01000706.1 GCA_003242645.1 Pseudomonadota bacterium | reverse complement strand
ATGCAGGTGTTGATCATCGCTGACGATCTGACTGGCGCGCTGGACACAGCTGCTCCTTTCTCCCTGATCGGACTAAAGACCGTCGTAGCTCCCTCCAGAACTGACCTGCCGATCGCCATTTCCGCGAAGCCGCATGTTCTCGCCGTAAGCACCGGTAGCCGAGACTTGCCACTACCGGATGCGCTTGCAGCAGTCCACGCAACGATCGATAACCTTTCGGCTTTCCATGCGGATATTGTCATCAAGAAAATCGATTCCCGCTTACAAGGTCATCCGGCCGCTGAATCCGCTCTCGTGGCCAAGTGTTTCGGCCGATCAACACTTTTCATTGCACCCGCGATACCAGAGCTTGGGCGTGTGGTGCAGGGCGGCTTTATTTCGGGTCATGCCATTGCGACGCCGCTGGATGTGCGATCCGTTTTCTCCGGAACGGGCCTGTCCCTGGAAATTGCGGACGCGCTGACGTCGCACGATATGCTCGACATCGCGCACCGACTGCTAAAATCGACCAGCAACCAGCTTGTAGTCGCAACGAGTGGCTTGGCACGTGCCCTATCGACGGTCCTCGCCAGTGGCAGTGAACCGCAGCCAATTCGGGCGTTGAACCCCCCGACCCTGTTTGTGATTGGCAGCCGCGACCCTGTAACTATCGCGCAGGTTGACCGGTTGCTGGAGGTCGCATCCAAACTCCATTCGATCGATGTTGTCGACGGACATTGGAGGGCGGAGATTCAGCTCAATGACTGCCACGACGTCCTTATGAGGATGGTTGATGGCGGTTCGGGCCGTTCAGCTGCAGAAGCTGGTAAAGAGTTTGCTGCAGGCGTGGCGAAGCTCATTTGCTCCAGATTCCGAGGCACTTTGATCACATGTGGAGGCAATACGACCGCTGATCTTCTAGAGGAACTCAACATTGGGCCCTTGTTGCTTCAGGGCGAGTGGCAGCCGGGCCTAGCCATTTCCGCGCCTTTGCTAGGCAATTATGCCTTTACGTTGATCAGCAAATCGGGTGGCTTCGGGGACCCAGATTGCCTCGTCCGTCTGTATCGCGCCACGGTTCTCAAGGCGCCGTCATGCTACTTTGAAGGATGATAGGTGCAATGCACAGAATCCTGAGAGCGGCGCCAAGAACTTTAGCGAACGCCGCCCCGATCCCCCTTACTGCATACAAGCACAGCAGGCTCTTTTTGGTGCCAATCTCTTGAGAAATGAGCTTTACAATTCAGTCGCATCCTTTCTTGAACCGGACCACTTCTACGATCCACTTCACCGACAGATCTATGCCGTTTGACGGGATCTCATTCGATCGGGCCAACCTGCAGATCCGATAACGTTGAGCCCTTATTTCGAGTACGCTGATCGGATTAACGGTGATTTGACGGTGATGCAATACCTTAAGCGGCTTACCGCTGATGCTATTGCGTGCCCCCGCGCAGCTGAATATAGTCGTACAATTTACGAACTAGCTTTTTCGGCGAGCATTATGATGTTATCGTAACGCAAAACATGTTGGGCGACTGCCTTTTATACACATTTCGGAGCACCGGAACCCGAACTAAATTCCGATTCCCGTTTTCTGTTTGAAAAAA
>QGVC01000011.1 GCA_003242645.1 Pseudomonadota bacterium | reverse complement strand
TTGCTATTCCGCTGGATTTCGATTTCTCGAGCCTGCCGGGGCTGTCAACCGAAGTGCGGCAGAAGCTCAGCCTGCATCGTCCAGCAACCCTAGCTCAGGCCGCGCGCATAGATGGAGTGACCCCGGCCGCCCTCATGATCTTGCTCAGCCGTCTCAAGCGGCCAGCGGAGCGGCGCCGCGAAATTGCATGAACCAACGTCGGCGATTCGAGCGCATCGATAACCCGGAAAGCTTCCAGCGCGCTTTCGGCGTTTCACGTGAAACCATTTATCGGCTGAGCACTTATGAGTCGCTGCTTCGACAGTGGCAGAAGGCCGTCAACCTCGTAGCGCCTGGGACACTCTCGCAGGTTTGGCACCGCCATCTTGCCGATAGCGCTCAGCTGGCGAAGCTCCTACCGGCGGAGGCGAAAACGCTGCTCGATTTGGGCTCGGGGGCCGGTTTCCCGGGATTAGTGCTGGCCATGATGTCCGTCGAGCGAGACGGATTGAAGGTCACGCTCCTCGAAAGCGACTCGCGGAAGACAGCTTTTCTGCGCGAGGTCGCCCGTCGAGCCGGGGTGCCTGTGGACATCCTCACGGCAAGGATCGAAAACCCGGAGACTCAGCGTAAAGTGGGCCAAGTAGATGTGGTCACGGCGCGTGCTCTTGCCCCGTTGAGCCGCCTGCTTGAATTGGCGGCCCCGTATCTATCGCCCAGCGGTGTCGGTGTGTTTCTGAAGGGGCGCGAAGTCCACGGCGAAATCGACGAGGCAAGTATCGGCTGGCGTTTCGACGTCGAGCTCGTACCGAGCATGACCGATCCACATGGCCGAATTGTCGTGGTCCGCAACGTAACAGCCAAACGGAGGGTTGAGCCTTGAATGGCAAGACCATGAGATCCTCGGGATTGCGGGTGATCGCTATCGCCAACCAGAAAGGGGGCGTCGGCAAGACGACCACAGCCATCAACCTGGGCACGGCGCTGGCCGCAGCCGGCGAGCGAGTGCTCGTGGTTGATCTCGATCCTCAGGGTAACGCGTCGACGGGTCTCGGGATCAGCATGGAAGAGCGCAAGCTCACGACGTACGACGTCATGATGAAGCGGTGCGGTCTTCTCGATGCTGCCATCAAGACCCAGGTGCCGGGACTGATGATCGTCGCCGCGAACTCGGACCTGATAGGGATCGAGAAAGAGCTCATGAACGAGCCGACGCGGCCGTTCCGGATGCGCGATGCGATCGGCGGCCTAATCGGTCAGCAGGGGGCGAATCCCGAGGACGCCATCACCTATATCCTCATCGACTGCCCGCCGTCGCTCAATCTGCTGACCCTGAACGCAATGGTCGCCGCGCACGCGGTGCTGGTGCCCGTGCAGTGCGAGTTCTTTGCGCTCGAGGGCATTTCGCAGCTCAAAGAGAACATCGAGCAGATCAAGGCGGCGCTCAATCCGGGTCTGGAGATCCAGGGCGTGGTGTTGACCATGCACGATCAACGGACAGCGCTGTCGCGAGAGGTTGCGCAGAACGTTCGCGCGTTCTTTGGCGCCAAGGTTTACGACACCGTGATTCCTCGAAATACGCGAGTCGCGGAGGCGCCATCCCACGGCAAGCCGATCCTGCTCTATGACGTGAACAGTGCCGGCAGTCAGGCATACATGCGGCTCGCTGCCGAGATCATCGAACGGGAACGGCGCTACAAGGCAGCCTAAGGCAACCGGCAGCAAATAAGGACATCAGGAGAACGGAAAGGTCATGGGAGCTCCACTCCAGAAGAGCCGGCTTGGCAGGGGTCTCGCATCTCTCATTGGTGATCCGGTTCTTTCGGAACCGAAGCTGCCGACGGAAGGCGAGCAGAGGTTGGTCCCGATCGATCAGATCCGAGCCAGTCCGCTCAACCCCCGGCGGGAGTTCAACGAGGAGGATCTTGCCGAGCTGGCAGAGTCGATCCGCCAGCGTGGGCTCGTTCAGCCAATCGTTGTGCGGCCGGACCGGAATGCCGGCGGATACGAGATTGTCGCCGGCGAGAGGCGGTGGCGCGCGGCGCAACGCGTCGGGCTACACTCCGTTCCTTGTATCGTTCGGGACCTTACGGACCAGGAAGTCCTCGAGCTTGGCATCATCGAGAACGTTCAGCGGGCCGATCTCAATCCGATCGAAGAAGCCATCGGTTATCGGGAGCTGATCGAACGCTTCGGCTACACGCAGGACCAACTGGCGGAGGTCATCGGAAAGAGCCGCAGCCATTTGGCCAACACGCTCAGGCTGTTGAAGCTGCCGGAGTCGGTCCAGGCGCTCGTTCAGGAAGGCAAGCTGACGGCCGGGCACGCGCGAGCGCTCGTTGGTCGGGAGGATGCCGAGGCTCTCGCCCAGCGGATCATCGAGCGCGACATGAATGTTCGCGAGGTCGAGGCGCTAGTGCAATCGGGGTCGAGCGGGCAGACCAGCCGTAAGCGGGAAAAAACGCCCGACACGCTGGCGTTCGAGAAGGAGCTATCCGACCTCCTGGGGCTGAAAGTCGAGATCAGGCGCGGATCCGGCGAAAGCGGCACTCTGGTAATCAAGTATGGCAATTACGATCAGCTGGATTATATCCGGATGCGCTTGATTGGGTCGCACACGATATAGGCTGTACTCACATCCGAGTTTTGGAGGCGGTTGCAAAAGGCGAATAGCAGTACTGCCGCAGCAACTCACCGCTTGACGTGGTTTGATCCAGTTGGTGTTGTCCCGCCCGGCAGAGCGTGCCGGGCGGAGTTCTTATTATGAGCAAGGATACTCTAGAGCGGTTGGCTGCAACCATCCGGGAGCGGCGAGGAGAGGACGCGGAACGCTCCTACACGCGTCAGCTGCTCGATGGAGGTCCCGCGGGATGCGCCCGCAAGCTCGGTGAAGAGGCGCTGGAAACAGTCATAGCCGGGATCAGCCAAGACGAGAGTGCGCTGGTCAGCGAAGCAGCAGACCTTCTCTATCATCTGCTCGTTCTGCTCGAAGCTCGGGAAGTGAGCTGGGAGAAGGTCCTTTCGGAGCTGGAACGGCGGATGGGAACTTCCGGGCTCGCGGAGAAGGCGGCTCGCGCTGGCACTGGCAGCGCGTCATGACATTACCGGCTCCTCGGTTGGACATGGCAGGCAAGTCCACCATCCAGTTTTCTCCGTATCACGTCTTCACCCGCGAGGAGTGGGCGCGGCTGCGTGCCGATACGCCTATGACGCTGGTGGAGCGCGACCTGGAGCAGCTCTCCGGCCTTATGCAAGAGCTCTCCATGGAGGAGGTGGAGCAGATCTATCTGCCGTTATCTCGGCTCCTCAATCTGTATGTCGCCGCCGCGCAAGAGTTGCACGCTGTAACGGCGCGGTTTCTCGGGCACAAGGATGTCAAGGTACCTTTCATTCTAGGCATTGCCGGTTCGGTCGCGGTTGGGAAAAGCACGACGTCTCGAGTCCTGCAGGCTTTACTTGCTCGGTGGCCGGACCATCCGCGCGTCGATCTCATTACGACGGACGGATTCTTGCTGCCGAACAAGGAGCTCGAGGCCCGGGGCCTTATGAATCGAAAGGGCTTTCCCGAGAGCTTCGACACGGCCAAGCTGCTCAACTTCTTGGCGGATGTGAAGTCGGGACGGGACCGGGTCGAGGCACCCGTGTACTCCCACTTCCACTACGACATCCTTCCTGGACAGAAGATCGTCGTGGAGCGGCCCGACATCCTGATCGTCGAGGGGCTCAATGTTCTGCAGCCGGCGCGGTTGCCGCGGGATGGCAAGGCCATTCCGTTCGTATCCGACTTCTTCGACTTCTCGATCTACATCGATGCCGATGCGAAGGTGATCGAGGAGTGGTACGTGGCGAGATTCATGAAGCTGCGGACTACAGCATTCCGGGACCCCGCAGCGTACTTTCACCGGTATGCCCACCTCTCTCCGGAAGCAGCCCAGGCGCGAGCTATCGAGATCTGGCGGACAATCAACCTGAAGAATCTCGAAGAAAACATCCTGCCGACGCGGCAACGGGCAAGTCTCATTCTCCGGAAAGGCCCGGATCACAAGGTCGAGAGTGTGGCGTTAAGGAAGATTTAAGACAACATCCGAAAAGGGTCGCCGCCCCGGATGAGAGGCGGCGACATACATACAACTCGTCAAGTTCGCTTGGTTAGCGGCGAATGCGGCGAGGTGCTGCCCTCATACCGAAACTACGCCGTGGGGCCTGATAGAAGCGGCGGACTTGGCGTGGCTGATAGAACCTGCGTGGAGCGAAGGTGCGCCGAGGTCCTTGGAAGCGCCGCGGGGCATAGAAGCGTCGTGGGGCGTAGTACCTCCGGTAAGACCTGCGCGGGGCGTAGAAGCGGCGCGGAGCGTAATACCGGCGATAAGAGCGGCGTGGGGCATAGTAACGCCGTGGAGCGTAATATCTCCTGTAGAACCTCCGTGGGGCGTAATACCTACGCGGTGCGTAGTACCGGCGATAGAACCTGCGCGGAGCGTAGTACCTATAGGTGCGGTAATACCGCGGGCCCCAATACCGTGGCCCGATGGTCCGATAGCCCCAATAAGCTACCCACGGAGTGTAGGTGTAGGCCGGCCTGTAGTAATAGTAGCGATAAGCGGGCCGATAGTACCAGGGACGATAGTATCTGATGGGACGGTAGTATCGCGGCCGCCAGTAGTAGGCACGGGGACGCCAGTAAAAGGTTGGACCCCAGTAGGCTACCCGCGGCCGCCAGTAACGAGCCCTGTAGTAGTAGCGGCGTGGGGCCCAGTATCTTGCGCCGTACCACCGCGGTCCCCAATAGGCGCGTCTGTAAAAGCGCGGTCCGTAGAATGCGGCACCCCTGTAGAACCTGCGCGGACCATAGAAGCGGAAACCTGTCGCCCTGTAAGCTCGGAAGCCACGGCGATAATGAACTGCTTCGACGGGTGACTTTGCTTCCGGAGTTAATGCAGTAGCAGCAAAAGCTGCCGGCTTGGCCTGAGCTGCTCCTATCCAGGTACCCAGCGCTAGCGAGCATCCGGCGAGCAGCAACAATCGGCGACTTGTCATCGCGATACTCCTCTCCTGCGACCCAACGGGTCGGTTTGCTGAGCATCTGAACGTCGCCAATCGGGATGGGTTCCTGGCGGGTTGGCGCTTCTCGCGTCGGAATTTGCCTGCAGCAGACAAGCGGTTGGATTATTTCGTTAACAGAGCGTGTGAAAATCGAGCGCCAACTGAGGATGGCACCAAGCGCGTACGTATGGTTTGCCGGAAATCAGATGAGGTTATGCGCCTTGGCCAAGGCCGCCAGGCTTTGCTGGGGTCGTGCCCCAAAATGGCTGATGACCTCCGCGGCGGCCAGGCTTCCTAGGCGTCCCGCGACTTCCAGGCTCAGGCCTGCAGCGAGGCCGTGGAGGAAGCCCGCAGCGTAGAGGTCGCCCGCGCCAGTGACGTCAACGACGTTGTCAACGCGTTGAGCCTGAATTTGGATCGGCTCCTGACCGTGCGCGCAAATCACGGATCCCTTAGCGCTGCGGGTAAGCACAGCCAATTGCGTATCAGCCTGGGCAAGCGGGACCGCATCATCGAACATCTCAACCTGATAAAGCGCCGTGATCTCGCTTTCGTTGGCAATCAGAATGTCGATGTTGTTTCGGACGAGAGCGAGAAACTCCTCGCGGTGGCGGTCGACGCAAAACTTGTCTGAAAGGCTGAGGGCTACTTTTCGTCCGGCAGCTGCAGCAATCTCGGCCGCCTGACGAAATGCGTCCTTCGCTTCAGGGCGGTCGAAAAGATAGCCTTCCAGGAAAACGATGCCGGCGGCGCGGATCACCTCAGGGTCAACCTCTCCTCGATTAAGGTAAGGGCTGACGCCGAGATAGGTGTTCATCGTCCGCTCCCCGTCGGGAGTGACGAGAATGAGCGATCGGGCTGTTGGCAGGCCGGAGGAGGACGGCGCTGTCTCGAAATGGACGCCAGCCGATCGAATATCGTGTGCGAAGATACGGCCGAATTCGTCTTGGGCGACCTTGCCGATGAATGCAGCGCGACCGCCCAGCGAGGCAATGCCGACCATCGTGTTGGCGACTGAGCCACCGGAGATCTCTATGGCGGGGCCCATATCGGCGTAGAGGCGAGTCGCGGTGTCGAAATCTATGAGCCGCATGTGCCCTTTCGGGGCGTTATGACGGGCCAGGAAATCGTCATCGCATTGGCCAATGATGTCGACGATCGCGTTGCCGATTCCGACGACGTCAAACTGGCAATTGCTCATGTGCTCCCCCGCAGATCATCGGGCGCACTATATGCAGGAGCGGCCGCGCTGCAACCTTACGCTTGTGTACTGCGGGCGGATGCGTCGCTCTTCGCCGTGTGGGCGATATCCAGGAGGAGCCGTTCGGCAATGGAAGCTTCCACGGCCGAGTTGAGGCGCGCTTCCTTGGCAGCATCTGCAATGTGCGAAAATGAGGTGTTCAGCTTCTCGATGGTCCAAATCCGGCATTGGGCCTCGAGATGGGGGCGGGTCTTGAAATGGATCGGTGGCCGGAGCTGCCGTAAAGCGGCATCCATGGACTGACCGCGTTCAAGGCTCGCTCGCAGCCGATGAAGGCGTTGCATATGCCGTTGTACCGCCGAGATGACCGCCTGCGGGCTCTCGCCGGATGCAACAACCCGGTCGAACTCCTGAACGGCGCGGCGTGCGTCTCCGGACGCAGCGGCCAGGACCACAGTTTCGATTGCCAGCTCGGAAGCGTCGCCAACGATGGCATCGACATCATCAATGGTGATCTGGCGTTTGCTGCGCGTATACAACACGAGCTTCTCGAGCTCACCGCGGGTAAGGGCGCGATCGGCGCCTAGACGCGCGATAAGAGCCTCCCGCGCTTCCCGCGTGATGGTGACGCCGGCCTGCTCTAGGGTTTCGCTGATGATCGAATCCAGAGTGCGGGTCTCATCGGCATAACAGGCAACCGCCGCCGCGTTGGGGGATTTCTCGAAAAGCACTCTAAGAGAGTCGTCGGGACGGAGATTGCCTGCTTCGACCACCAAGGCTCCCGCGAGGGCACCATTCTGCAATAATGGCTGGAGCACCTGCGCATTCACCCTGCGACTGGCGCGGGTATGAATGACTTTCGGACCGCCGAACATGGGAATCGTCTGTGATTCGACAAGAAGGCGGTCCGGTTCGAGTTCGAGGTCTGCGTCCTCGATGCGAAGGATTTCGCCCGGCGGGTCGCTGGATTCAGCAAGTTTCTTGGCTGCTGTCCGAGCCCTTTCCGCAATGACACCTGCGTCAGTGCCGTACAGCAGGATGGCACGGTACCGTAGGTCGAGTGTCTTCAGAAATTGTTCGGCCTGCTGAGCTTTGATGGCCGTCATACGATCTCGTCGTTGGCGGCTACGACCGCCAGGGTCATGACCAGCCCGCCCTTAAGCTGTTCCAGAGAGGAAGGCGGCGAGCCGAGTCTTGATGTCCTGCGCCACCGCGCGTGCCGCACGATTCTCGGCATCCTCGCGGGCCTTCACGTTCGAGTAAATCGAGTCGTACCGCTCGAAGCTGGCCCGGCCGTAGCTAGTGCCTTCCAACAGCACAGCGTTGTCGGCAATGCGAATCAGCTGAAACTTGGCTTCGAGATTATAAACTTGGCTCTGCGACTCACCATCCTTGCGCACCAGCGTCGAAACGATTTGCTGGCGGATAGCGATGTCGACATGGTACTTCGGAGGCAGAGGCGAGCCGCCGCCTGTCGAATGGAAGATCAGCTCATTGCGGATCTTCTGGCCAACGCGGCCGGGAATCGGTCCGAACGAGACAGAGGCAAGCTTCGCTTCGGTATCGGCGAGAGTGGCAGCGCCGTACATGGGGCGGAAGCCGGTACTACCCTCGCAGGCAGCCAGCGTCGGCGCAAGAAGCATCACGACCGCCATCCAGCGCGCCGTACCGCCCCAAGTCCATGATTTCGAAGCTGAGGAGCCTTGCCCCCTAGGCAACCACATTCACGATCCTCTGCGGCACGACGATCACCTTCTTCACCGGCCGCCCGCCCAGAGCTCGGATAACCGGCTCCAGTTTCAAGGCTGCTGCCTCGATTTCAGCGGTGGTCGCGTTTCTGGCGATCGTCAGCTCGTCCCTGCGCTTACCATTCACCTGTACGGCAATGGTGATCGTATCGTCAACGAGAAGGGCCTCCTCCACGACAGGCCAAGGTTGATCTGCAAGCAAGGTGTTGTAACCAAGCCGCTCCCAGCATTCTTCAGCCAAATGCGGCATCATCGGGCCGAACATTTGCACGAGAATCTCAAGGCACTCGCGAATAGCCCAGTCTAGGCCCGGACTTTGCTTTCCGAGTACGGACTGAAGTGTGTTTGTGAGCTCGTAGATCTGTGCAACGGCAAGATTGAACCGCAGATTCTCGATGTTCTGGCCCACACGATAGAGGGCTCGATGTGTCGCCCGGCGGAGGGCGTCCGCGTCGGGGCCGAACTCGGCAGGCTTTGGGGCACCTTTCGGGGCGGCCACAGCCAGGGCCTCGTTCACCAGCCGCCAAACGCGCTGCATGAATCGACTTGCACCTGCAATTCCAGCTTCGGTCCAAATGACGTCGCGCTCGGGCGGGCTGTCGGAAAGCATGAACCAACGGGCGCAATCCGCCCCATAGGTCGAGATGATGTCATCGGGGTCGACCAGGTTCTTCTTTGACTTCGACATCTTCTCGATGGGGCCGATCTCGACCGGCTCGCCGGTAGCGATCTCGTAGGCGCGCCGCTGGTCGCCTTCGCCCTCGATTCGCACCTCGCTCGGCAGCAGCCATTTGCCGTTCTTCGAGTAGGTTTCGTGGGTGACCATCCCCTGCGTGAACAGGCCCGCAAACGGCTCCTTCACGTGCAGGTGGCCGGTCTCCACCATCGCGCGGGCGAAGAAGCGCGAGTAGAGCAGGTGCAGAATCGCGTGCTCGATACCACCGATGTACTGATCGACGGGCAGCCAGTACTTGGCCGCTTCCAGGTCTACCGGCACATCGGCGTGGGGTGCGCAGAACCGCGCGTAGTACCAGGAGCTGTCGACGAACGTGTCCATCGTGTCCGTCTCGCGCCGCGCCGGCTTGCCGCAAGACGGGCAATCGACATGCTTCCACGTCGGGTGCCGCTCCAGCGGATTGCCAGGAACATCGAAAGTCACGTCCTCTGGCAGGCGCACCGGAAGCTGGTCTTCCGGCACCGGCACGATCCCACAGGAGTCACAGTGAATGATCGGGATCGGACAACCCCAGTAGCGCTGGCGCGAGATGCCCCAGTCACGCAGCCGGTACATAATGCGCCGCTCGCCTTTGCCGATGGCTTCTATCCGGCGGGCAACCTCGGCCTTGGCTTCGTCGATCGTCAGTCCGTTCAGGAACTCCGAGTTGGCGAGGCGGCCTGGGCCGTCGTAGGCCTCGCCCCCGAGATCAAAGGTGGCTGGGTCCTGCCCCTCAGGGATCACTACCGGGACGATTGGCAATCCATACTTGGTGGCGAATTCGAAGTCGCGCTGATCATGGGCGGGGCAACCGAAGATTGCGCCCGTTCCGTAGCCCATCAGCACGAAGTTGGCGACGTACACGGGCAAGCGGCGATCGGGGATCAACGGATGCGTTGCAGTGAGCCCCGTGTCGAATCCCTTCTTATCGACCCGAATAATTTCCTCCTCGGACGTACCGACACGGCGGCACTCCTCCACGAAGGCCGCCAGGTCAGGATTCGACTTGGCGAGCTCCTTGGTCAGCGGGTGATCAGGAGACAAAGCGCAGAAGCTGCCACCGAAGATCGTGTCGGCCCGGGTGGTGAAGACCTCGAGTTCTTTCCAGCCGGCCGGAAGCTTGTCGCCCGCCAAGGCATACTTCATCAGCAAGCCTTCGGAGCGGCCGATCCAGTTGGCCTGCATGACGCGGACCTTCTCGGGCCAGCGCGTCAGCTCGTTCAAGGCCTCCAGCAGCTCGTCGGCGTAGGCGGTGATCTTGAAATACCAGACCGGCATCTCCCGGGTCTCGACGAGCGCCCCGGAGCGCCAACCCCGGCCATCGATCACCTGTTCGTTGGCGAGAACCGTCTGGTCGACGGGGTCCCAGTTGACCTTGCCGACGCCTCGGTAAGCGAGCCCCTTCTTATAGAAGTCGAGAAACAGCTTCTGCTGCTGGTGGTAATAATCGACATCGCAAGTTGCGAATTCTCGCGACCAGTCGATCGACAGGCCCATCGACTTGAGCTGGGAGCGCATGGTGGCGATGTTGTCGTAGGTCCACTTCGCAGGGTGGACCTTGCGCTCCATAGCCGCGTTCTCGGCCGGCATGCCGAAGGCGTCCCACCCCATCGGATGCAGGACGTTGAAGCCTTTGGCGCGCTTGTAGCGGGCGAAGACATCCCCCATCGTGTAGTTGCGCACATGGCCCATGTGGATGCGGCCAGAGGGATAGGGGAACATCTCGAGCACATAGCACTTCGGCCGCTTGTCCTCGTTCGAAACCTTGAAGACGTCGCGGCTTTCCCAAACTTGCTGCCAGTGCTTCTCTCGGGCAGGCGCGTTGTAGCGTTCGATGGCCATGGGGCTACTGTGCTTTCGAGTGACGATCGCGGGCGATACAGCCTGAAAGGTAAAGGACGGTCAAGCCGGAGCTGAACCGCCGGTCCGCCCGATTTTACCGAGGGAATAGGGCGTCGCTCAGCCCGATGCAATCGGCAGATCGTCCCTATCTATCGACGTGTGGCGAAATCCATTGCATACCGGCCGTCTGCGCTGGCGATCTTGAGGATTGGACGGGTGAACTCGATGACTGCGGCTGTCGAACGGCTCTCAGACATTCGAAGACGCATTGCGGAGGCTGCACGTCAGGCAGGCCGAGACCCTGAATCCGTTCATCTGATCGCCGTCTCCAAGACCTTCGATGCGCCTCAGATCTTGCCGGTGATCGAGGCAGGGCAGCGGCTGTTCGGGGAAAACAGGGTCCAGGAGGCCAAGGCCAAGTGGCCGCCGCTCAAGGCGCAGTTCCCCGATCTCGAGCTTCACCTCGTGGGCGCGCTGCAGTCGAATAAAGCCAAAGAGGCCGTGCAGCTCTTTGATGCCATTCATTCGATCGATCGCCCGAAGATCGCGCGGGTGGTCGCCGACGAAATGGCCAAGCAGGGCCGGAAGCTCAAGCTCTTCATACAAGTGAATACGGGCGAGGAGCCCCAGAAGGCGGGTGTGATGCCCGGCGAGCTGGAAAGCCTGCTCCGGTATTGCCAAGATGAGTTGCGCATCGACATCGCCGGCCTGATGTGCATTCCGCCCGTTGATGAGGAGCCTGCTGTGCATTTCGCGTTCCTGGCGAAACGCGCCAAAGAGCTTGGCCTTAAGGAGCTCAGCATGGGCATGAGCGCCGACTTCGAAACGGCCATTGCCTTTGGGGCGAACTACGTGCGAATTGGGAGCGCTATTTTCGGGGAGCGGTAAGGCGTGACGGAAGCCAATTCAGCGCCTCCCGAACTGAAGTTTTCCAGATCCAATTCTGTGATCACCCGGATCATCCCGCCTTGCGGTGCTAAGGTCGCAAGAAACTGATTCGCATCTGCTGCGAGGCGGGGAAGAAGCATGGCACAGAGCTCAGCGGCTAAGGTCTTCGAGCGGGTGGATGCAGCGGGGCCGGATGCTCCACTAGCGGAAAGGTCGTCAGGTCTGGCAGCCCCCGCCTCCAAATCTGACCCGTGGAAGCGGTTTACAGTCGATGTCTGGATCACCGACCTCAACTCGGTCGAATTCGGTATCTATCGCCATTCGCGCAACCGCGCCAAATCCCGCCAGTTCTCAACGGACATGGACATCTTCGCGGAGGTCGAAGAGAACGGCCGCCGCACGGGTCTCATCGGCTATCGCGAAGATCTCTGGAAGCAGCGGTCCGGCATGGAAAAGCGGCTGATCGTCAGGCTGTTCTCGGACACGCTCAACTGGCGCGCTACCATGGACCTGATGATCGGCCGGAGCCTGCAGCTTACGCTCGGGGCGCGCGGCATCCCGGTCTTGGCCTATGCCGTCAACACGCACGAGGACAAGTCCATCGTTTATGTGGAGCGCTCGGCGAACAAGTGGCCGATTTTGCCGGAAAATTTCTCATTCTTCATATTCAGGGACGGCAAGCCGGTATTCTATCGACTGCGCCACGACCTGATCAGCGTCGGCGGCGATTACACGCTCTTCGACGAGCGCGACCGCAAGGTTGGTCACATCGATGGTCGTCTGTTTTCTTTCGGTTACTGGACCTGCAAGGTCCGCGCCGAACATGCCGACGACAAGCTGATGACCGTCATGAAGCTTTTCACCGCAACAATCGGATTCAACAAAGCATGCCGCCGGCATATTGCGCGATTGGCCGCTGACGTGCGTGCAGGCCGGGTAGAGCCAAAGCTCGAGCGCTACGAAGCGGAATACTACCTTAACCCACGGCGGGTCAGATGAAGCGGCTGGGACTGGCGCCGATTGCGAACGTTCGGTAGACCTCGCCCACACTCTAGCGAGGACGAGTCCTTATGAGTACACATACCGGCTTTGAGGCCCTGGCGCAGGGCGCAATTCTGTCGCCGTTCACGCGGCTTGCTCGACTGCTCGAAGGTATCCCTCCAGGGCACGAGAAGGTCATTGAGCTAACCGTCGGCGATCCGAAGGAAAGGATGCCCGATTTCGTCATCGACCGAATGGCCGAGGCGAAGGAGCTCTTGGGCACCTATCCGAAGATCCGCGGCTCGGATGAGCTGCGCAAAGCCATTGCCGGTTGGATAGAGCGCCGCTACGACCTTGCTGGCCGGATCGATCCCGCTCGCGAAATCATTCCGATCAACGGCTCACGCGAGGGCCTGTTCTACGCGATGTTGCCAGCTGTTGGCCGCAAGAGGGTTCAGGGCCGACCCGTGGTCCTTCTTCCGAACCCCTTCTATCACACCTATCTCGGCGCGGCATATGCAACCAATTGTGATCCGTATTTCCTCAATGCGACCGAGGCGACTGGACACTTGCCAGATCTCGGCGCGCTGGAACGCGAAACGGACATCCTGGAGCGGACGGTCGCCTTTTACCTCTGCTCCCCGGCCAATCCGCAGGGTGCAGTCGCGAGCACCTCATACACACTGAAAGCGCTGGAGTTGGCTCGCCGCTACGACTTCATGCTGTTCTTCGACGAGTGCTACTCGGAGATCTACACAGGTGAGCCGCCGACCGGCGGCCTCGAAGTTGCGGCCAAGACGCCGGAAGGCTTTCGCAATCTCGTTGTATTCAACTCCTTGTCAAAGCGGTCCAATTTGCCCGGATTGCGCTCCGGCTTCGCTGCTGGCGATGGCGAATTTCTCGAAAGCTTTGCCGAGGTTCGAAACCTTGTCGCGCCGCAAATGCCGGGTGTCGTGCAGCATGCCTCGGCGGCCGTCTGGTCCGAGGAGCAGCATGTTGCCACAATCCGCCAGTCCTATCGAAACAAGTTCGACATTTGCGATGAGATCCTGGCGGGTCGCTTTGGTTACCGGAGGCCAGAGGGCGGCTTCTTCCTATGGCTTGATGTGAGCCAATTTGGGGGAGGCGTTGAAACTACGGTAACTCTTTGGCAACGCGCGGGTGTCAAAGTTGTGCCTGGTGCTTTCCTCGCGCAACCGGGTCCCGATGGTGTGAATCCAGGGGACGATCGCATCCGCGTCGCGTTGGTGAACGACCCGGCCACGATCAGGGAAGCGCTCGAACGCATCGTATCGGTGCTGTCCTAATTTCTCGGCTTGTGTCGTAGATCCAAGTGGCGTGATGTTGCAGCGGGGTTACGAGTTCGATCAGCAGCGGTTACTCCCCACTTCGGTGGAGGACAGGCTTTCGAGCTGGGTTTCCCGCTGTGTCGGTGTCGCGCTCCTTCTCCTCGGTGTCGCCGCTTGGCTCAGCTTGGTCTCCTGGTCGGTCAGTGATCCAAGCTTGACGCATACGGTTGCCATCGGTCCCACGCGAAATCTTCTTGGGACTGGTGGTGCCATCATCTCTGATCTGATGCTGCAGTTGCTGGGCCTGGCATCGGCGTTTCTGGCGCTGGCGCCGGCGGTATGGGGCTTTGAGCTGCTTTCGAGTGGCCGCCTGCCATTCCTCCGGTCGCGGATTGTCCTGTTTGCCCTGTCAATCCTTGGGTTGGCCGCTGGCTGCTCCGCGCTTCCTACTGCCGCAAACTGGCCGCTGCATAACGGGTTTGGTGGCATCATCGGCGATTTACTCTACAACCTGTCAGCTGGATTGGTCGCGACGGCGGTGCCCGTCCGCTCGGGAGCGGTGGCGGGGCTCCTAATGTTTTCCGGCGGGCTCGCGGCGTTCACCTGCTCTCTGGGGCTGAGCGGACGTTGGGCATCCGAGTTTTGGCAGCCGGAAGCTGCCGCGCGGCGGGTGACAACGCCCCCCGTCAGGTTCCGTCCAAGCCTTCAGTTTCCAGCCATCTTCCGTGGACGCCGGCAGCGCGTGACGCGGGAGCGGGAGCCAATTGAGCCGGTCCTACCTCTTGGCCCGCGTGACTGGGCACCGGAGCCAGACCTGATGCCAAGGCGTTCCGTTGGACAAGCCGACTTGGGGCGCGCTCCTTCGGAACAGGAGGCCAACAGTCTGACTGACGGTCCGGCGCTCGATCCGGAATTCGAAGATGAGGAAAGCCGCCGCATTGCGCAGCGATTTGCTCCAGCCAATGCGCAAGCGGCTCCGCGACCAGCGCGACCCGCGAGCTCCGGTCTGCTCCGGTTTCCGCTCCACCGGGGCGACTCTTCTGCCTTTCGCAAGCCGGGCGTCAATCTGTTGAAGAAGCCGGCGGGAGGTAAGCCGGGTCCTGAGTTTACCCAGACCGTTCTGCGAGGCACGGCGCGGTTGCTCGAAGATGTCCTGGCGGACTTCGGCATCAAGGGCGAGATCAAAGACATCAAGCCTGGCCCGGTAGTTACGCTTTTCGAGCTGGAACCAGCGCGCGGCATCAAATCCTCGCGGATCATCAGCTTGGCCGAGGACATTGCCCGGTCGATGAGTGCCACGGCAGTGCGGGTCGCCGTGGTCCCGGGCCGTAATGTGATCGGAATTGAGCTGCCTAACACGCGGCGCGAAATCGTGCTGCTTCGGGAGCTGTTCGAGACGGAAGCCTTCCGCTCCACCGACGCGCGGCTCCCGCTCGCCCTCGGCAAGGCCATCAACGGTGACCCAGTCGTCGTTGACTTGGCCCGTATGCCGCACCTCCTGATTGCTGGCACGACGGGCTCCGGCAAATCGGTCGGCATCAACTCGATGGTGCTGTCGTTGCTCTACAAGCTGACGCCCGAGGATTGCCGGTTGCTGATGATCGACCCGAAGATGCTGGAGCTGTCGGTCTACAACGGCATCCCGCATCTGCTGACGCCGGTCGTCACCGATCCGCACAAGGCAGTCGCTGCGCTCAACTGGGTCGTGCGCGAAATGGAGGAGCGCTACAAGCGCATGGCGGCGCTCGGTGTGCGGAATATCGACGTATTCAACAATCGAGTGCGGAACGCGAAGATCCGCGGCGACCGGATGCGGCGCACCGTGCAGACCGGATTCGATCGGCGCACCGGCGAGGCAGTTTTTGAAACCGAGGAGCTCGATCTCGAGCCGATGCCCTACATCGTCGTCGTCGTCGACGAGTTTGCCGATTTGATGATCGTCGCCGGGAAGGAGATCGAGGCTGCGGTGCAGCGGCTGGCGCAGATGGCGCGCGCGGCAGGGATTCACCTCATCATGGCGACGCAGCGGCCATCAGTCGACATCATCACCGGAACCATCAAGGCCAATTTCCCGACGCGCATCAGCTTTAAGGTGGCCTCGAAAGTCGATAGCCGCACGATCTTGAACGAGCAGGGCGCGGAGCAGCTGCTCGGGCAAGGCGATATGCTGTTCTCGCCGGGGTCGGGCCAGATCATCCGTGTTCACGGCCCCTTCGTTTCCGACGAGGAGGTCGAGAGCATCGCGCAGTTCTTGAGAGAGCAGGGCGAGCCGGAATACGTCGAAGGCATCACCGATGGTCCTCAGGAACCCGAGGACTTCGGGGCGGCAGGCAACGGGAAGAGCAGCGAGGGCGATCTCTACGAGAAGGCTGTCGCCATCGTTCTGCGCGATCGCAAGGCGTCGACGAGCTACCTGCAGCGCCGGCTTTCAATCGGCTACAACCGCGCTGCCGATCTCATGGAACGTATGGAGCGGGAGGGTATCGTCAGTCCGGCGAATGCCGTTGGCAAGCGCGAGATCCTGGTGAGCGGGCTTTCGGCAACCTCGACCGCGCCCTGAGATGAACAAATTTGCTCCGTCCACAGTCCGGTAGTTGGGAGGAGCTTGTGCAACTGATTCGGGCAGATAGATTGCCCACATCTGGTCTCATTGTTGCGACAACGATCACCACGAGCCTTGATCAAGGAAGGGGGCGGAATGCGCGCGATTGTGGCGGTAGCGGCGGCGGTTGCCGCTTGCCTGCTCGCATTGTTTGGAACGGTTGGCTCGGCTCTGGCGCAACAAGAGGCTCCAGCCCAGCCGGCTGAGGAGAGCACTGAGGCCGCTAGTCCGGAGTGGACCGGAACGGTAACCCCAGCGGACTCCGCAGAAGCGGAGTTCACGGAAGAGCAGCTGGCCACAATTGCGAAGGTCAACGCTTATTTCAACGAGCTAGATAACCTGCAGGGCCGCTTCCTGCAGACCGACCCCGACAAGAAGCAGATGCGGGGTAAGTTCTACGTCAAGAAGCCGGGCCGGTTTCGCTTCGATTACGGCTCCCCCAGCCTGAAGGTCATCATCTCCGATGGGAGGTGGCTCGCCATTCAGGATCACGACCTCAACACTGAGGACGTGTACGAGCTCGACAATACGCCCTTCCGACTCCTTCTGCGCAAAGACGTCGATTTGCTGCGTGATGCGCGCATCTTCGATGTGCAGGAAGTTGAGGATCTGATCATCATCACACTGCAGGACAAAGACCCGGACGTGTCCGGCCGGATCACACTCTTCCTGACCAAGGATCCAGAGCTGATGCTCAAGGAGTGGGTGACCGTCGATGCGCAAGGGTTGGAAACGCGTGTTCAGCTCTCGCAGGTGGACGCGACCGCGGAGATCGACCCCAATTTGTTCAAACGGGAGAATCTCACTCTGAAGAAGCTTCAGCGGTGACTACAGCCTGTGGATTGTTCGCCGCGGGCAAACGAAAGTTGTTCGAAATGGGACGACTTCCGGTCACGTTTTCGTGAACGGACAAGACTCCCTCTATTGAAATCGTGCTAGGTAGGCTTAACTAAGGGTTGACAGGCGGCGTCACCCTGTATCGGTAGTGCCCCCCGTCTAGCCGAAGACGCTGCCTGCGGCGTCGGAGTCCCTCCCGGCGCCAGGCGCTGATAGCGCTCCTCGCGCCCAACTCCTCCCCCCGGAGTTGGGCGCTTTTCATTTGCCCTTTGGCGCGCTTCGGGAGAGGCCGGGCGCCTTCTCGCCAGCTGGGATCTCCCGCGTTCCCAAGGCATCAGCGAGACGGGCTCGAGCGGAGCCGGGGGGCAACGGTTTCTGTTGGCTCTCGTGCGGCGCCCACCCTGTCAAGGTGATGATCTCGAACGTCGCGGGGATGCGCCCGTCAGGACGGCCATGGCGCTCCACGTAAATTTCGCAAGCCCTCATCAGCGTGCTTCGGCGCAGCGGCACTCGACGGCGGGCGGTCAGGACGTTCGTTGCCCCCATGCCGCGCAGGTCCTGCATCAGCGCCAGTGGGGAGGAATAGGTCACCGTCACGACATCCGTGTCGGTAACGGGAAGGGCGAACCCAGCTCGCTGGAGTAGTCCGCCGTAGTCTCGGACATCGGCAAACGGCGCAACGCGCGGGCTCGCCCCGCCTTCGAGCTCCGATTCGGCAAGCAGGAACGCTTCCCGCAACTCCGAAAGCGTTTGGCCGCCTAACACTGCTGCCAACAGGAGGCCATCGGGCTTCAGCGCACGGCGAATCTGGACGAGCGTCCCAGGTAGATCGTTCACCAAGTGCAAGGTCAGCCCCGACACCACGAGATCGAGGGATGCGTCCGCAAACGGCAAAGCCTCCAAGTCGACCAGCACGCGAGGCGGCGGACAGAGGCTGAGCATCCGCCATGAGCAGTCCGCGCTGATCACCAGGGACACCCCTGGCAGCTGGCGGACACCCCGCGCGAGGACGCCGTGATGGGCGCCGAGATCGACTACGGTGGAAAACCGCCGGTTCACCGCACCGAGGCGGACCAATAAATCCTCAGCCACCCGCTGCAGGAGAAAATCGTGCGCGGCCATGCCAGGCGCTGCGCGATCGCGGCGCTGCGCCAGCGCTCGAAGGTCGAAAAGATGCGTATGGCTCGTCATATTGATTAACGCATGGCCGGGCCTGAGTACCGGCTACCGCGACATACTCTCCCTAATGGCCGGGCTGGTTTAGAATGCGGGCCCTCGCCGGGGAATTCCATGAGCTTCTTGCTACGCGCTCGTCAGCACCTTGCGCAAGCAGCACAAGGCATCGCCGATATCATTGTGCCGCCCACCTGCCTCAACTGCCGAAAGATGCTGGCAGTGCACGATGCTCTTTGCGGCCCTTGCTGGCGGAGCGTCAAGTTCATCCGCCCGCCGGTGTGTGACAGGTTAGGCATTCCGCTGCCATTCGACATTGGCGGGCCAGCCATTTCCGCGCAGGCGGAGGCAAACCCGCCAGAGTACGATCGTGCCAGAGCCGCTGCCCATTATGACGGCGTGCTAAGGGATCTCATCCACAGGCTCAAGTATGGTGACAGCCACATCGCCCGGCGCCTTCTCGGCCGCTGGCTTGCCCAAGCTGGCGCTGAGCTATTGCGCGACGCGGACCTTATCGTGCCGGTGCCGCTCGATCGCTGGCGGCTGCTCAAACGGCGATTCAATCAAGCGGCGATCCTGGCACACGAGCTGCACCGGCTGACCGGCGTGGCTTGGGATCCGCTTATTCTGAAGCGGATGCGGAGGACCGAAAGCCAAGTGGGGCTGACACGTGATCAGCGCAAACGCAATGTTCAGGGGGCCTTTGCCGTCGATCCGGAGCGAGCAGCCGCCATCCAAAGCAAGGCGATCGTGCTGGTGGACGATGTCATCACCACGGGGGCCACTGCCGAAGCTTGCGCTCGCACTCTAAAACGCGCGGGAGCGGCTCGAGTGGATGTTCTTGCGCTCGCCCTCGTGACCTCGGACAGCTTGATCAATCCTTGACGCGGGCACCTGCGGCAATCGTTCCTCGCCGGAGCGCCTTCCACCGGCGCCGGCTTCTCCATACCGTTCCCAACGAGGGGACAGAGTTTGCAGGAATGTCAAGAATTACGATTTACACAACGATCTTCTGCCCTTATTGCCAGATGGCGAAGCAACTGCTTGAGCGCAAGGGCGTCACCTACGAGGAGATCGACGTCACCGGCAAACCGGACGTGAGGGCCGAAATGGCAAAGAAGGCCGGCGGTCGCAGCACCGTTCCTCAGATCTGGATCGGGGAGCATCACGTCGGCGGGTGCGACGATCTCTATGAGCTCGATCGCAAGGGCGAGCTCGACAAGCTATTGTCGAGCGTGCTCGACGCCGGAGGATGAGGATGGCCGCTGCCGGAGCCAGCAGCACGTTCAGAGCTGGCTTGGTGCAGATGTGCACTGGCCGCGATGTGGCTCGCAATCTCACCGAGCTGAGCCGGCTGGTGCGTGAGGCCGCGGCTGCAGGAGCCCAATACGTCCAGACCCCGGAAGTCTCCGTGCTCATGGAGCGAGATCGGGCGCGGTTGTTCGTCGAAACGCGGCCGGAGGAAGGCAATCCAGCCATCGCCCACTGTCAGGCCCTGGCGCGCGAGCTCGGCATCTGGCTACACCTGGGCTCCATGGGCGTCCTGGTGAAGCCTGACAAAATTGCCAATCGCTCCTATCTCTTCACGCCAGAGGGCCGAATTGCGGCGCGCTACGATAAAATCCATATGTTTGACGTCGAGTTGCCGGGTGGCGAGAGCTACCGCGAAAGCCGCAACTTCGAGCCCGGCAGCAAGGCGGTTCTGGTAGACCTACCATGGGGAACATTGGGGCTGACGATCTGCTACGACTTGCGATTTCCGGCACTCTATCGGGCCTTGGCCAAGGCGGGTGCTCAGCTCATAGCAGTGCCGTCCGCATTTACCGTGCCAACGGGGCAGGCGCACTGGCACGTCTTGCTCAGGGCGCGCGCGATCGAGTCCCAATGCTTCATTCTCGCTGCGGCCCAGGTCGGCAACCATGAGAACGGGCGGACCACATATGGGCACAGTCTCATCCTATCGCCGTGGGGCGAAATCCTTGCGGAAGCCGATGGCGAGGGGCCGTCCGTCATAGTGGCGGATATTGATATGAAGGCAGTCGAGGAAGCGCGCCGGCGTATACCTTCGCTGCAGCACGATCGGGCGTTCGAGGTGGTCCACAGCTCGTCTGATTTACATGCGAGTTGAAGGCTATGATCCGCTACAGCTTGCAATGCCATAACAACCATACGTTCGAAGCTTGGTTCAGCAACAGTGCTGACTTCGACAAGCAGGTGAAGCTCAACCTCGTCTCCTGCCCGCAATGCAACTCGACGAGGATCGCCAAGGCCTTGATGGCGCCGAACATTCAGCCGAGCCGGTCCAAATCGAAGGAGATGGCGATCGCCAATCCTGAAGCAACCGCCGAGGCGCAAAAGCGCCGTGAGCTGCTGGCCTTGCTTCGGAGACTCCGTGCCGAGGTCGAGAAGAATGCGGAGTACGTCGGGCCAAGGTTCGCGGAGGAAGCCCGCAAGATGCACTACGACGAGGTCGAGAAGCGGGGGATTTACGGAGAAGCGACCCTCGAAGAGGCTCGGGAACTGCACGAGGAAGGGATCGAGTTCTATCCTTTGCCGCGGCTCCCGGAGGACCATAACTGATGGGCTTTGCCTGGGACCGGCAAAGGTGATGTTTACCGTCAAATGACTTCATGAGTCGGCGTGGCCGCGTCTCGGAGATGGGACGCGCGTCTTTTTGCGTCGAATCTATTGATTCCTGGCTAGGATCGTCTAATCCGTGCGCGGGGCCAGTACCCGGGGCCCCGATTTTTGCGAGAGAAAGATCAGTCATGGGCTACAAGGTCGCTGTTGTTGGCGCTACGGGCAACGTAGGCCGCGAGATGCTGAATGTCCTGGCGGAGCGCCGCTTTCCTGCGGACGAGGTTTACCCAATCGCCTCGCGTCGCTCCATTGGCACCGAGGTCAGCTACGGCGACAAAACGCTCAAATGCTTAGACATCGAGCAATTCGACTTCAGAAAGGCCGACTTCTGCCTTATGTCGGCGGGGGCTGCCGTTTCCAGGGAATGGGCACCCCGCATTGCCGCCACCGGCTGCACGGTCATCGATAACTCGTCGGCATGGCGTTACGACCTGGATGTGCCGTTGATCGTGCCGGAAGTGAACGCCGATGCCGTAAGAGGCTTCAGGAAGAAGAACATCATCGCCAATCCGAATTGCTCGACGGCGCAGATGGTCGTCGTGCTGAAGCCTCTGCATGATTACGCGACGATCAAGCGGGTGGTCGTTGCCACCTATCAATCCGTTTCTGGCGCCGGCAAGGAGGCTATGGACGAGCTTTGGTACCAGACCAAGGGCAAGTACGTTCCTGGCCAAGAGGTCGAGCCGAAGAAGTTCCCGAAGGAGATCGCGTTCAACGTCATTCCCCACATCGACGTCTTCATGGAGGACGGCTACACGAAAGAGGAATGGAAGATGGTGGCCGAGACCAAGAAGATCCTTGATCCGAAGATCAAGGTGACGGCCACGTGCGTACGTGTGCCGGTCTTCGTCGGCCACTCGGAAGCGGTGCACATCGAGTTCGAGAAGCCGATAACGGCCGAGGAGGCGCGGAACATTCTCCGGGAGGCGCCCGGTGTGTTGGTCGTCGACAAGCGCGAGCCAGGTGGCTACGTGACGCCGGTCGAGGCCGCTGGCGAGTTCGCGACATTCGTCAGCCGCATCCGCGAGGACCCCACCGTCGAAAATGGGCTCGCGATGTGGATCGTCGCCGACAACTTGCTCAAGGGTGCTGCACTCAACACGGTTCAGATTGCTGAGACGCTGATCAACCGTAACCTTCTGACAAGAGCGGCCTAAAGAGCTTCACGGCGACGAGCCAAGAACAAAGGGCAGGCGCTTGGCCTGCCCTTTTGCGTTTCGGTCGCTCCCAAACTCATGCCCAGGGGCGCAGTGCAGCCATCTTCTCCTCGTAGGCGCGGATGGCCGCTTCCTTTTGCAGCGTCAACCCGATGTCGTCGAGGCCGTTGAGCAGGCAATGTTTGCGGAAGGGGTCGATGTCAAAAGTGATCACTCCGCCGTCTGGCCTGCGGATTTCCTGCTTCTCAAGGTCTATGGTGAGCTTGGCGTTGGCGCCGCGGCTGGCATCGTCCATCAGCACTTGGAGCTCCTCGGGCTTCACCTTGATCGGCAAAATGCCGTTCTTGAAGCAGTTGTTGTAGAAGATGTCCGCGAAACTGGTCGAGATGATGCAGCGGATGCCGAAGTCGAGCAGCGCCCAAGGAGCATGCTCACGGCTGGAGCCACACCCGAAATTATCGCCCGCGACTAGGATTTCGGCATTCCGGTACGCCGGCTTGTTGAGGACGAAATCCGGGTTCTCGTTGCCGTTCTCGTCGTACCGCAGATCGTAGAAGAGCGCCTTCCCCAAGCCGGTCCTTTTGATCGTCTTCAGGAACTGCTTGGGGATGATCATATCGGTGTCGATATTGATCAACGGCAGTGGGGCAGCCACGCCGGTCAACGTCGTGAACTTCTGCATTGTTGTCCTCGGGCCCGGTTCAGCCGCCCAGTGACTGCGGGGCGGCCCAATAGTTACCTGTCATAAAGGCGAGAAGGTGCTATCGCGTCAAGGGACTCAGCGGACCCGTGGGTCCGCGTAGCATTGGCGCATGGCCTGACAGCGGTGTGAGCCGGAGAGGTGCATGCTCGTGCTCCGGGCGGGGGTAATGAACTGGCAGACTTCCTCTAGGCCTTGGGGCGTCAGCCAACCCTCGCGGCGACCGCGTTGAACGGCGAAGCAGTCAGCGGTCTCCTCGTCTGGTCCGCGGAACTGGTGGCCGCACTCATGCGCGTGAATCCAGAGCTTCACGGGTGTCGAGACGCGCGCCAAGAGGCGGGGATTGAGGATTAGGAATCCGGGATAAGCAGCGCCATAGTCGTCGAGGTTGGGATCGAGAACCGTGGGGCGCTGTCCGCAATAGACGCGCTTATTATCAAGCACAAGCTGGCCGGGAGGGACGATCTTCGCGCCACCTCCCACGTGGGCGACGTACTGCTCTGGAGTTGGCGGCTCCGAGAAGCCACGGGTGGGCCAAGAGATGCCCACAGCTACTACGAGCAGAAGACCTAAAGACCGTGCGATGATTTTCGAGAACCTGGCCATCATCCCCCCACCCAGATGCTCGGTTGTGCCCTCTAGGGATGGCTTCAGTTAATCAGAGGTAAGATCTTCCGCTACAGGTCGGCATGCAATGGGAATGTGAAGCATCTGCCTGTGATCAAGATTTCGCTTCCTCCTCGATTCGCTCCATATCCTCGTCCGAGAAGCCGAAATGATGGCCGATCTCGTGCACGAGTACGTGAGTGACGATGTCCCCAAGGGTTTCATCTTTCTCGGCCCAGTAATCGAGAATAGCTCGGCGGTAGAGGAAGATCATATCGGGCTCAGCTGACGGATCGCTGAAGCTTTTCCTGGTGAGGCTTACTCCCTGGTAAAGGCCCATGAGATCGAATGGGCTTTCGATACCAAGCTCCTTCAGCACCTCTTCGGAAGCGAAGTCCTCCACGCGAATGACGAGGCCTCGACACATGTCGCGGAAGTGTTGAGGCAGTCTCTCCCAAGCCTCTGCAGCCAAGACTTCCAGGTCTTCCAGGCTGGGTGAGCGCGCGTCGCGCCAAGGACTGCTGTTCGCCATCGATACTACCCCGGGGCACCCCGCCAAGGCATGTGGCGCACGAAGCAGAGCCGGTCAATGTCTCGGGAGAGACCTTGCCGAGTCGCAACGGGGCCGGCACATTGGCCTAACTGGATTCAGTCTGTCGGGGGCCGAAGGGCAAGTAGCGTGAGGTGGTGGTCGAGCAGACGCGCAGTGACAGCTCTGCATCCAGAGCTGCTGGCCTATGCGCAAAGCCTGACGCTCGACACGGCAACAGCGGAGGACCTTGTGCACGAGGCGCTGTTGCGAGTTCTACAGACCAGACTTCCGCCGGAGCCTAAGCGTTTGCGGCCCTGGGCCTTTCGCATCTTGAAGAATTTGTTTCTCGACCTGCAGCGCCGGCAGAGGGTCCGCGCAAGCTATTTGCAATCCGAGGCGCAGCTGGCAGATGAGCGAGACGATGGTGATCCGGTGGAGATGCTGCTCGTGCGCCAAGCCTATGAAAGGCTCGCTCCGCGGGATCGCGAGATTATCTGCCTCATCGACATCCTTGGATTCACCTACTCAGAAGCGAGCGAAATCATTGGAGTCCCAGTAGGTACGGTGATGAGCCGCATAAGCCGTGCAAGGCGTTCCATGCTAGAGCTGATAGAAGACTCGAACGTTCGCCCGTTCCGCAAAAGGATGAAGGCGTAAACTTGATGTCCACCCCGAATTCTAGCGACTGGGAGCTGATCAACGCTTACGCCGACAACGAGCTGCCGCCGGAGGATCGTGTGGCGGTCGAGCAACGGCTTGCACGTGATGCCGTTCTGGCGAATTCGCTTTCGGAGATCAAAAGACTCAAGTCCAATCTTGCGCGCCTCAGGCCGGCAGTAGCGCACCGCATCCAGGTGCCGCGGTGCCGCGTAGATCAGCTCATTCGCGCGATAAGGCTTCCTGCGGCTGCCGCTGCCTTGGTCGCTGCAATTACTTTGGGCGTCCTCCATCTCTCACAGCAATCCAGCGCGGGCGATTGGCGTGACGTAGCGACAAGGCTTCATACGGAGCTTTCCGCCAATGCCTACGTGATTTCTCCGATTACGCCGGTTGCTGAGATCTCCACCGGAGGAATGGGAGACCTATCCGCTCTCGATCTCTCCGTTGCCCGGCTCACCTTGGTCGATGTGCGGAGCGAAAAAGTGGGCGAAGCGAGCCTGGTCGCCATGCACTACCGCGGGCGCAACGGCTGCAGTCTTACCATCGCAGTGACAGAGGGAGGCGAGAGCCTTCCCAGAAGCCCAGTTGGCGGAACGCTTGAGGCGCAATGGTCCGTTGGGTCCAAACAGTACCTTCTGGTCGCGACAGGCATGGACAGGGCCCGCTTCGAGGCCATTGCCGCCTATGCTCGGGCGGAAAGCCTGCGGCGTAGCGGGGGAGCGCCGTTGCGCGTGGCGGTTCGTTCGGCGACGGAGCAGGCGCAGCCCTGCGCGTAAGGGATCTTACTTCTTGAAGGGATAGTTTGGCCTGCCGGGGCCGTAGTTTTGGGCGAGGTAATCGAGGATCAGGTTTCGCTCGTTTTCGTCGAGCTCCGGCATGCCCTGCTCCTCGATCATCCAGTCGATGAGCTCATTCCAGCGTTCGCGCGTCAGACCCTGTTGCGCGATCAACTTCTCCGAATGGCAGGCTGAGCAAGCGTAATACGTTTCTTCGGCGCCTTTGCCCTCGACGAGGACGCCGAATTCGCCGGCCTCGACAGTGGTGACCAACAGCAGTGCACTGACCAGCGCCAGTGCGGCACGAGCAGTCTTAGTCATTAGTTTTTCCGGAGATTTCCTTAAGGAGAGGCGGGCTGGAGTGCCCGCCCCGAGACAGCTCAGCTCACACGCACCGCGATCCGGTGCATCACGTTGGTACCATAACCCCTCGGGTTCCAAGCCACGGCGAACGGTTGGGCAACGCCTTCGCTGTCAGTGGCGCGCGCCCAGATCTCATAATAGCCGGGCATCGGAAACTTGATGTTCGCGCGCCAGTTCTGCCAAGCGCCCGGGTGAACGGGGGGGGCGGGGCCGCCCCCGTCCCTTTATAAAACAATAACGCGGCCGCAGACAAACTACTTTGTAATACTTGGGG
>QGVC01000236.1 GCA_003242645.1 Pseudomonadota bacterium | reverse complement strand
TGAGACCCTAGAGGTTCTGCTCCCGTTTCTCGCCGCGCGGCTCGGCGATGATCCCAGTGCAAGTTGCAGGGTCACATGGCTGGTCCGAGAGAGACAACCAGCCCCGAATTAAGCAACTTTAGGTTGTTGCTCACGTCGATTTGCCTTGCGTGATGCGACCAGTTCGCCCATAGTCGGGGAAGTTCGGGCGGCCTATCGGACCCGGCGGATTACGCTGAGCCTGCTGATGTTATCTGCGCACCTGCGTTGCGTTCTCGATCGCACCTCACGATTCCCCGACAATCGGATCGGTCTGCCTGGCTACAAGGGCGCGTGCCTGTGCAGGCGCTCACTCACGCCACCACTACGGGGACAAGGAGACCTCGCATGCGGCAGACTGGTACTGTCAAATTCTTCAACCAAGCCAAGGGGTTCGGTTTCATAACGCCGGACCAGGGCGGGAAGGACGTGTTCGTCCACGTGACCGCCGTGGAGCGCTCGGGCATCGGCCCGCTCGATGAGGGTATGCGTGTGTCCTTCGACACCGAGCCTGATAAGCGCGGCAAGGGCCCAAAGGCCGTTAACTTGCAGTTGACCACCTAAACCCTGTCCAACTGCGGACAAGGACTGCCACCTTCCTGCAACGCATCTGAACAAAATCGATCCGGCCAGCGAGCATACCGCGTCGGAGCAATAGGAAATTAACACGGACTGAGGCAGTGTTGCCCGGTCCGTTTTTGTTTCTAGGGAGTTCATCAATGCTCAAGCTGACGAGTGCGGTGATCGCCGCTGTCGGCGCTTCGGCTCTCATCGTGGCTGCGGCTGCCCCTGCCGACGCAAGAACTTGCGTCAACAAGGCTGGTCAAGGCACGAACACCACGGAAGAGGGTGCCAAGTTCCAGGCCTACGAAGCCATCCTCCAGGCCACGGACTGGGGCATGTGGGCGAACTGGATGGTGACAAGCCAGAAGGTTGGCCAGGCCCCCGGCTACACGGTCAGCCGTCTGCGCTTCAAGTGCCAGCCCGGCGGCCTGGGATCGACCTGTGTCGGCCAAGCAACGCTTTGCAAGTAGTCACTGAGGTGCGCCGGGTGGCTCCTCTGCAGGAGGTGTTGCCCGGCAGCCAATTACCTTCAGCAATCGTACAGACTGGTCTGCCGCGGCGCGTTTTGCAGCTTAACCGCCGATCCCCTCCTTGAGCATACTTTGAGGTTGTCACCTTTGCTCGGGAGGCAGGACATGAAGAGTTTGTCCGTCGTCGCCTTGGGTGCTGCGCTCGTTGCCGCAGCAGCGTTTGCGCCCGCGGCTCAAGCGGCCAAGTGCGTTATGGCTGGCGGTAGCGCCACAGGCTTGACGCAGGATATCGCGAAGAGCCTCGCGACCATGGCTCTCAACCAGTCGATCAGCAATTATGGCGGAAAGCCTAGCGGCAAGGTCGCGGTCAGCTGCGATTCCAATGTGATCTTGGCCACCTGCACGGCCAAGCAGAGGGTCTGCAAGTAGTAGGCCTTACCTGAAAGCACGGACAGACGTTGGCCAGCACCTGACGCCGGCAAACAGTGCGCAGGCCGACTGGCGCCGCGTAGGTGGCGCCAGTGGCCATTGCCGAAGCTGATGGGGTTTAGCCACACGCATTACGTGCAGCTGCTCCGACTTATGACGAATCACGAACTTGTGATCCGTGGTCGGATAGGCTGACGATCCCTCCTGGGGAGCAAGCTTCGCCGACCACCGCAACCTTCCGGTAAGCATGTCGAGAGGACATGCACGGCTGGTTCACCGATGACCGCTAACCTGCAGAAACGTCGTAGTCGATGGGAAGGTAGGTCTAGAATGAGGTATCTCCTCGGATTGCTTCTTTGTCTTGCGGTGCCATTCGCAACTGCCGGAGAGGCGGCGGCACACAAGAAAGGTGCCTATTCCAAGCGCGCCCACGTCCACTACTACCGTGCGGTCAAGCCAAAAGTGTATGGGTGGGTACGGCACGGTGGCGGCTACTCCTATACGGTCGAGGACGTGATCAACACGTATGGCGACAGCCGCACACGCTACGGAAGCACCAACTTCTACCGGAATTGGATGGTGGACCGGCAAACACGGTTCGGTCCGTTCGACCACGGGTTCTTCTTCGACTCGGGCATCGAGCCGCGCGGCGGTGACTCGCCGTACCTGAACTGATCTGCGCACCGTCCCCCAAGACGTACGGGCCTTAGTTGTTTGGCTCGAGTGGAGCACTTCTGCAACGCCCTCCTCGGAGCGATCATTCCGAGGAGGGTCCGTGCTGGCAACGGCTGAGAGCCACGGCTATACGGTGGTGGAAGGGCTAACGCTCCCGCTACCATTGAGGGCTCTCAAATGATTGCTCGTCTCGCGCTATCCGGCGCCACGGCAGTTTTCCTTCTCGCCGCGCAGGTTGCACCAGTCGAAGCTGGGTGTCAGCGGCTTGGCTTTTCGGTCAACGACTATGGCAAGGAAGGCCCCGCCAGAGACGCCCAGGAGCTCCTCGACAAGTACATCGAGAAGTGGACCGCCGAGCGCGGCATCAAGAAGTACACCGTCGGAAAGAAGACGGTTACCTGCGAGCTCTTCTTGGATTTCATTGTCTTCGACGAGCACACCTGCAACGCCGAGGCGACGGTCTGCTGGGCGGGGGACGTGCCGCCGAAGCAGTAAGAACGCGCCAGGCCGCCGCAGACTGCGTCAACGTGACGCTGAAACGATTTTCGCGGTGCCGGTCGGACAGATGGTCGCACGGCGTTCGCCTGGATCTCCGCGGCTCCAGGCGATGTGTCAGTCGCTCCTGTCGCGACCTCATGCTTCAGCCCTGACAGCAACTGAGATCAGGCCAAAGCTTGGATGAGCCTGAAAACTCGAACGTGTCTTTATTAATAGAGCGCTCGCACCGCGAGTAATCCCTTCTGCATGCGTGCCTGATTTCGTCGACGTAGGCTCGCGCGCCGAGAATTTCGGCCGCGCGAAAAGATGCCGCGCGCGGGCCTTGCCCAGCCCGCGCTTTCGCCGGATTCAGCCCCTCACACCAAGCAAAAACTGCGCGAAATTGACCACTTTGTCGGCAGATTCGCGCCATAAACTCGCCAATCTCAAGTGTTCGATGAGCAACGCGATGCAGAAACAAAGAAAAGGGGCCTCACGTGTTGAGTATCGGAACTGGGTTATATCAGTCGTCTTCTGTTTCTGGACTGAGGATTATAACGTCCGCCGTCTTCTTTTCTCTCGCAACACTTGCTCCGGCGTACGCATTTCCAAAACTCAGTGATCCAACAACTGTCCCTGCAGAGCCGAAGGAACAGAATGCGCCGGAGACAGAAGAGTCCACGCAGCCCGAGTCGAATATCGACGTGTACCTGTACAGGCTGATGATGGCCGAATCGGCCGGCAAGCCGCACGCGAAGAACCCGCGCTCATCGGCACTCGGTCCTTATCAGTTCATCAACTCGACGTTCATCGAAGTCGTCGACAAGCATTTCGCTGACGAGGTCCAAGGAAAGAGCCGCTCAGAAATTCTGGCTCTGCGGACCGACATGGAGTTTGCACGTCGCGCGGCAATTGCGTTCAACAACGACAACGCGAAGTACCTCGAAGAACGCGGCGTGAAGCCCACGTTCGCTCACCTTCGGCTGAGCCACCTGCTCGGGCCTGCCGCGGCTGTGAAGGTGCTTCGGGCGAAACCCAACACTCGCCTCACGGCCCTCCTGCCTTCGTCCGTGATCCGCGCAAATCCGTTCATGCGGCGCATGACGGTGGCTATGCTGGTCCGCTGGTCGGAGCGCGAGGTCGGCGTGGGTGTCTGGTCGACTCCGAGCGAGATCGCCAAATCCGATGAGAGCGAATCTTCCGCGACCGAGGCCAAGCTCGAAGAGGCCGTGGATGCACCCTCGGAGAAGGCCGAGCTGGAGGTTGCCGAAGACAACAACCGCGCTCTGTGAAGCGCGCCGAACGCCACTCTCCCCCAAAGGTGTTCAGGTTCCGCCCTCCTCCGCGTGGGAGGAGGGCGTTTTGATTTGAGCTTTCTGCGTCAGGTGGCAAACCGGAAATGGATCACGTCGCCGTCTTGGACGACGTAGTCCTTGCCTTCCAGCCGCATCTTGCCAGCCTCCCGCGCCCCGGCTTCACCGCCACAAGCAACGTAATCCTCATAGGCGATGGTTTCGGCGCGAATGAACCCCTTCTCGAAATCGGAATGGATGACACCAGCCGCCTTGGGCGCTTTGGTGCCGGCGGGCACGGTCCAGGCCCGCGTCTCCTTCGGCCCGGCAGTGAAAAACGTGATGAGACCGAGTAGCCGGTACCCTTCGCGGATCAGCCTGTTGAGGCCCGGTTCCTCGAGTCCGAGCTCGGCGAGATAGGCCTGCCGGTCTTCGGGCGAAAGGCCGGCGAGCTCCGCCTCGATCTTGGCGGAGATTACGACGCAACCAGCGCCTTCGGCCCTCGCACGCTCCTCGACCTTGCGTGAGTACTCGTTGCCGGTAGCTGCCGAGGCTTCGTCGACGTTGCAGACGTAAAGCACCGGCTTTGCAGTCAGCAGCTGAAGCTGCCGGAACAACGGCTCCTCCTCGGGTGTCAGCTCGGCCAGCCGCGCAGGCTTGCCCTCGCGCAAAAGCGCCAACGCCTTGTCGATGACAGCGAGCTGAAGTTTGGCTTCCTTTTCCCCTGACTTGGCTTTCTTCTCCAGCGGAATGCGGCGGCGTTCGAGGCTTTCGAGGTCGGCAAGCATCAGCTCCGTCTCGACGGCCTCGGCATCACCCAAGGGATCGACGCGGCCCTCCACGTGGGTGATGTCAGGGTCTTCGAAGCAGCGCAGCACGTGGGCAATCGCGTCGACCTCGCGGATATGTGCGAGAAACTGGTTGCCGAGCCCCTCGCCTTTCGAGGCGCCACGGACCAGGCCGGCGATATCGACGAAGGTGAGCCGCGTCGGAATGATCTGCGCGCTCTTTGCGATCGACGCCAGCTTCTCAAGGCGCGGGTCGGGCACGCCAACTTCGCCCACGTTCGGCTCGATGGTGCAGAACGGGTAGTTGGCCGCTTCCGCAGCCGCGGTTTGAGTCAGCGCATTGAAGAGGGTGGACTTGCCGACATTCGGCAGGCCCACGATGCCGCATTTGAAGCCCATGAAAACCGATCCTGTCCGGGAAAGCCCGCCCGGCGAACCCGGTCAGGCCCTGAGCATCTAAGCTTTGGGGGCGATCTTGAAAACCCCTCCCGGTGCCGCATGAGCCTGATGCAACGGCGGCGTCAATTGCGCCCGGCTCCCTATTCTCAGAGAGATGCCGACCTGATACTGCAGGACCAAGCCAGTCCATCCGCTCTCCTGATCGGAACGGTACGCCTCATGGATCTCAGCTCGCTCATCATTTTCGCGGGTGCGCTGCTCGTCGCGGCCGCATCTCCAGGGCCGGGTGTGGCCGCCATTACGGCGCGCGTCCTGGGGCGGGGAATGCAAGGGGCGTTCGCCTTCACGGCGGGGGGTGCGGGCGCCGGCCTCGTTCTGTTTCTTTTTCACATCTGACGCGTGCCGCGAAGAGGGAAATGTAGAAGTGTGATGGTCGCCAGTCACATTAAAAAAACAGAAAAGAGAGCAAGGAG
>QGVC01000235.1 GCA_003242645.1 Pseudomonadota bacterium | reverse complement strand
CCGCGAGGCGCCCTATGCCACCGATCGAGACTAGGGGGCATGACCAGTGGGCACATCGATAACCTCGATGGGCTGGATTGGTTCCACGACTGACGATCAGCTGTGTTGATTGCCAGGGCGTGTGCCCAAGATGTAACACAACCATAAGTTGCTGATCTGTGACTGCGCTTTTTTGGGTCACCACGTCCCAAGAACGTTTTGAGATTTGATGCGTTCCATGATGTTGCGGTCAGTTATGTAAGCGTTCAATGCATTTGGCGAGCCAATCACTGGTGCTCTCTCGCGACGTTATTGATCACATCTCTGCGTTCGTCGGGGTTTTGGACCCGGACGGAACGGTCATGGAGGTCAACGAAACGGCGTTAAAGGTCTCGGGTGCCTGCCGCGGGGATGTGCTCGGTCGTAAGATGTGGGACATACCCTTCTTCACTTACGATTCAGCCGTTGCAGGCAGGATTCAAGAAGCTGTCGAGGAAGGCGCTCGGGGGACATCTGCGCGCTTCGACGTATCAGCCCGCACCGCCACGGGCGAAATCGTCATCGTCGACGTGATGATCCGGCCAGTGCGTGACCAGAACGGCCGGATCAAGCTCCTGGTCTTGTCTGGCATCGACATTACCGAGCGCAAGCGAGTGGAGGACGAGCTGCGCCGGAGCTTGGACCTGCTCGAGCGGGCTCAGCGGGTCGGCCGTCTTGGGCATTGGAGCTACAACATTCCCGCTGCGCAACTGAGCTGGTCTGCTGAGGCTCGGCGGATGTTCTTAGGCGACGAAAACGCCGAGCTTACCACGGAACGGATGTTACAGCTGGTTCACCCTGATGATCTTGAACGGCTGCGTGCCGAGTCGCGGGAAGCGATCGAGACCGGAAAAAGGTTCGTATCGTCGTATCGTATACGTCGCGAGAATGGCGAGGAGCGCATTTTCGAAATGGAGGCCGAGCCCGATTACGGACCAGACGGGCAACCTCTTCGCATGTTCGGAATTACTCGCGACGTCACAGAGGCGCGATTGCATGAGCGCGAGATCTTGGAACAGCAGCGCATCATAGATCAATCGCTCGAACCGATCTTCTCCTGGCAAATTGAGGACGGTGTCACCCATTGGAACCGGGGCTGCGAGCAACTGTACGGCTATTCGAAAAAAGAGGCGCTCGGTGAAGCTCCCTATAAGTTGCTGGCATCAAAGTTTCCGTTGCCAACCTCTGAAGTTATTGCGCTGCTCCGATCCGGAGAATCTTGGACTGGAGAGGTCGTTCAGACCACCCGCGATGGCCGTCAAGTGATCGTCGAAGTGCGTATCGATCCTGCGCAGGTTAACGATCGTATGCTCGTCCTCGAAGCCCATCGGGACATAACGGGACGCAAGGAAGCAGAGAAGCAGCTGAAATTGAGCGAGGAGCGCCTGGCCATTGCCACTCAATTGGCTGGGGTCGGCTTTTTCGATTTCGATCAAATTACGGGTACGGTCAATCTTTCGCGAGATCCGTGGTCAGAGGTGTGCCCCGAAAAGGCGACCATTGAAGATGCGATCATGGCTGTCCATCCGGCGGATCGCGAGGCGTTTCGCGCGGCTATGGCCAAGGCGCACGATCCCACCGGTAACGGAGAGTTCGAGCAGGTTTTCCGCTTACTGAAAGATACCGGCGAAATTCGCTGGATCAGCGTGAAGTCTCAAACTTTCTTTGAGGGCGAGGGGAAAGATCGGCGTCCCGTCAGAACCATTGGCGCAGCGATCGACATCACTGAGCGGCACAATTGGGAGGAGCAGCAGCGGCTCCTCATGGGCGAGCTGAACCATCGCGTTCGCAATACGCTTTCAGTGGTTCAAGCTATCGCCACTCAGACGCTACGCAGCGCAAAGGACCCGGAGACGTTCGTTCAGGACTTCAAAGGGCGGATACAGGCCATTGCCAACGCATACAAGCTGCTGAATGAGACGACTTGGCAGGGCGCTCATTTGACGGATCTCATTCGAGAGCAGCTCTCTTCCGCCTGTGGCGCTGGGCAGATTGCGTTTGATGGGCCCGAAGTCTGGCTTCCTCCGCAAGTGGCGCTCAATTTGGGTCTGGTGCTGCACGAGCTTGGCACGAATGCGCAAAAGCATGGGGCGCTTTCAGTTCCCACCGGCCGCGTTGAGCTATCTTGGGTCGTGCAAAAGGAGGACAAGAAGTCCATGCTGAAGATGAGTTGGCGCGAATTGGGTGGCCCGCCCGTTTACCCTCCGGAAGCACGCGGATTCGGCATGTCGCTGATTGAGCGGACAATTGGTGGTGCAGTGGAAGGTGAGGCCAACGTTCGCTTCGAGCCAGAGGGATTGCATTGCTTGATTGAGCTACCACTGAGGTGATCGCTCGAAAGTAGGTGCAAACGTTTAGCTAAATATCCAGCGACCTAGCGCTTGAGCTCTATAGTTCCGGCAACTTGCTTGCTTTCGACAAGAGCGATCAGCCCTTTCAGCAACGCCACCGGGCTTGGCGGGCAGCCGCGGATATGCAGGTCGACCGGGATGACCTGCGAAACGCCGCCGACACACGCGTAGCTGCCGGCGAATAGTCCGCCGTCTACCGCGCAATCCCCAACCGCCACGACCCACTTCGGATCGGGAGTCGCGTTATAGGTCCGCTCCAAGGCTTCACGCATGTTTTTCGTCACCGGCCCAGTCACCAGCAGCACGTCGGCGTGGCGAGGCGAAGCGACGAAGCGCAGGCCGAAACGCTCGAGATCGTAATAGACGTTGTTGAGCGCGTGAATTTCCAGCTCGCAGCCATTGCAGGAGCCGGCGTCTACCTCACGGATGGCGAGGCTGCGGCCAAGCGCCCGGCGCGCGCTTGCCTCCAGCCGTTCTGCCAGCTCGGCAAGCATGGCGTCATCCGCGGGCGGGCGCGGCTCGGTGAGTGTGCGACGAACCAAATTCTTGAAAAGGAGCTTACGCATTTAAGCCGTCACAAGTCATGCCCCGAATAGGAGCAGTTGAAGGATTTGTTGATCAGCGGGAAATCGGCGACGATGTTGCCTTCGATGGCGGCCTCGAGCAGCGGCCATTGGAACCAAGACGGATCGCGCAAATGGCAGCGTGCGATGGTCCCGTCCTCGGCCAGCCGCACCCAGACCAGGATGTCTCCCCGGAAGCCTTCGACCAAGGCAATGCCTTCCTGGGAGCCGCGGTTCGTTGCCTCAATTCTGGTGAGGACGCGACCCGGAGGCAGGGTCTCGAGAAAATGCTCGAGCAGCGTCAGGCTCTGATAGACCTCATCGATGCGGATCCAGACTCGAGCGTCCACATCTCCCGCGGTTCGCGTCGGAATCTCGAAGGAAAGCTCGGAATACGGCGGATAACCGGGCCATTGCCGCGCGTCGAACCCGCGGCCTGAAGCACGGCCAATATATCCGCCTGCACCGTATTGGTGCGCGAGACCAGGGTTCAGAATGCCTGTTGTGACCGTGCGATCTTGCAGGGAGGTGGTATTATCGTAAAGCTCCACCAATTCGGGAAATTGGCGACGAATTTGTGCAATTAAGGAGCGGATCGCGGCCACCCCGTTGTCATCAAGGTCGCAAGCAACGCCGCCAGGAATAACGCGGTCCATCATCAGGCGATGGCCGAAGCAGGCATCTGCTGTGCGCAGAACGCGCTCGCGCAAAGCGCCGCAGTGGGCGAGCATCAGCGAGAACGCGGCGTCGTTACAGATCGCGCCGATATCGCCGAGATGGTTGGCGATGCGCTCCAGCTCGGCCATCACAGCACGGAGCCATATTGCCCGCGGTGGCACTTCGATGCCGACTGCGGCCTCCACGGCCCGTGCGAAGGCAATCGCGTATGCGACTGTGCTGTCGCCGGAAACGCGCCCGGCCAGCTTGGCCGCCCGTTCGATCGGCGCGCCCAACATGAGCGACTCGGTCCCCTTGTGCACGTATCCCAGTCGCTCTTCCAGCCGGACGACGGTTTCGCCGTTGGCTGTGAAGCGGAAGTGTCCCGGCTCGATGATGCCCGCATGCACAGGGCCGACCGGGATCTGATGCATCGGCGGGCCTTCCGCCGGCAGAAATGGGTAGTCGACACCGTCAGCTAGAGTGCTTGCTCGGGCTCCGAGCGGAAATTGAACGCTCCACCGTCCGTGATCGAGCCAGGGCCGTCTATCTTGAAGGCCGAGGGGCACGAGCCCGAACATGTCGCGGATCGTGCGCTCAAGCCGCAACGCGGGCGGATGGAGGCTGGCAACGGAAGGGAAGCGGCCATCCGGGCACGGAAGGCTGACGACGAAGGGCGCACCGGGTTCGCCGCTGTCCCCCTCAGGCGCGATAATGGCCATGTGCACGGCTTCACCATCGCTCCAATAGCCGAGGAGCGTCGCGTTGCCGATTCCGAGCTCCCGGGCGCAACGCCGCCAGCCATCCTCCGCGACGATCATGCGTGGCCACGGCCTTTGCGGTGCGAAGGTGGCGTGTGCCGATATGTCTTCTCGTAAACTCATTTTGCTATCCGAGCAGCCGCGCCACGTTCTGGAACCAGGTCACCAGGGGGCCCGGCAAATAGACGCCAGCGATGAGCACCAACGTCAGATGGGCGTAAAGCGGCACGTAAGAGGCTTCGACGGGACCAAGATTGCCGGTGGGCTTGCCGAAGGCGATATCGTTCATCCTGAGCACGAGCGCGCCGAAAGCCACGAGCAATCCGAACACCAGCGGAATTGCGAGTAATGGCTCCCGGGCAAAAGTCGAGCTGACGATCAGGAACTCGCTCATGAAGATGCCGAGCGGCGGAAGCCCGGCGATAGCGACAACGCCGATCACGAGACCCCAGCCGAGTGCGGGGTGGCTCTGCGTCAGTCCACGAATTTCTGCGATCTTCTGAGTTCCCTTGACCTGCGCGATGTGGCCAACGGCGAAGAAGATCGCCGACTTGGTCAGGCTGTGCATCGTCATGTGCAGCAGCCCGGCGAAATTCGCGAGCGGCCCGCCCATCCCGAACGCGAAGGTGATGATGCCCATGTGCTCGATGGACGAGTAGGCGAACATCCGTTTGATGTCGCGGCGCCGGTAGAGCATGAACGCTGCGAAGGTGAGGGACACGAGGCCGAGCACCACCATCAGCGGCCCCGGCGAGATGGCGTTGGGATTGGCCGCCAGCAGCATCTTGAACCGCAGCACCGCATAAAGCGCCACGTTCAGCAGCAAGCCTGAAAGAACTGCCGAGATCGGCGTTGGGCCTTCCGCGTGCGCGTCAGGCAACCACGCATGCAGCGGCGCTAGACCGACTTTTGTACCGTAGCCGAGCATCAGGAAGATGAACGCGAGGTTCAGCAGGTCCGGGCTGAACTCGGCCGCCTTCGTGATCAGCGATGTCCAGACCATCGCGTCCTGGCCTGCGCCCATGACCGGCTGCGCCGCCATGTAGACCAGGATGGTGCCGAAGAGCGCGAGCGCGATGCCGACGCTGCTGAGAATAAAGTACTTCCACGCCGCCTCGAGCGCCTCGTGAGTGCGATAGATGCCAACCATCAGCACCGTGGTGAGTGTCGCCAGCTCGACCGCGACCCACATCAGGCCGATGTTGTTGGCCAGCAGCGCGAGGTTCATGGCTGTTCTCTTATACACTTCTCCGACCCAACGACACGCA
>QGVC01000705.1 GCA_003242645.1 Pseudomonadota bacterium | reverse complement strand
TTTTTTTTTTTTTCTTTGTCGTATACAAGGACCCGCTTGGTTTTGCCCCCCTTGTCCCCCTTGATCTGGCCATAGGCGCAGATGATGATGCGATCGCCCACGTTGACCTTGTGCGCCGCGGCACCATTGACAGAGATCATGCGCGAGCCCGCCTCACCACGGATGGCATAGGTCGTGAACCGCTCACCATTGGCGATGTTGTAGATGTGGATCATCTCGTACTCGAGAATGCCAGCCGCATCCATCAGCTCGCCGTCGATCGCACAGGACCCTTCATAGTCGAGCTCGGTGTGTGTGACGCGAGCCTGGTGCAGCTTGCACTTCAGCATGGTTAGTTGCATACCGAATCACCCTTGCCGTTGTCTGAGGGTTTGTGAGGGGCTCGTCGCATCCTGCTCTCGAGACCGAATCCAAGCATCGTATTGCAAAACAGCATATTATTCCGTGTCAGCCGTCAAGGTTCAAACTCAACTCGACGTTGTCGATCAGGCGCGCCTTCCCTAGCCACGCTGCGGCCAACACCACCAGTTCGGTATCCTTCGTCGTCGGCTCCTTCAGGTCCTCTGCCCGCCGGACGCTGAAATAATCCGTCCGGAAGCCACTGGCATTGAGCCTGTCCCGTCCCCAGACCTCGACCTCGGCAAAAGGTTCCCCGCGCAGCAGGCGCTCCCGGGCCTCGCAGAGTGTCTGGTAGAGCACGGCGGCCCGACCCTTCTCTTCCACCGTGAGGTAGCCGTTGCGGGAGCTCATGGCTAGGCCGCTCTCTTCACGCAGGGTCTCGACCGGCAGGATGCGGACCGGAAAATTCAGATCCCGCACCATGCGCTCGATGACCCGTAGCTGCTGATAGTCCTTCTTGCCGAAAGCGGCCACGTCGGGACCGACGATGTTGAACAGCTTGCTGACAACGGTGGCAACCCCGTCGAAGTGCCCTTCCCGCCAGGCGCCGCAGAGCGTGTTGGCCAGCTCCGGCACAGATACCCGGGTGCGCAGCTCGGGACCATCCGGATACATGGCCGCCACGGATGGGGCGAAAACCACATCCACTCCAAGCGTGCGCAGTTTGGCGCAGTCCTCGTCCAGGGTGCGGGGATAGGTTTCGTAGTCCTCGCCGACACCGAACTGGGTCGGGTTGACGAAAATGCTGACGATGACCCGATCGGCTTCGTCCTGGGCCGCCTTGACCAGCTGGAGGTGCCCCTGATGAAGGTTGCCCATGGTCGGCACCAGCCCGATCCGCAGCCGCTCGCCGCGCCTTTGCCGGACCTGGGTCCGGACGTCTTCAATGCGATGCAGAATGTCCATGACCTAGAACGCGTGCTCCTCGGTGGGGAATGAGACGGACTTGACCGCATCGACATAAGCGCGCACGGCCGCTTGGACGCTGGTCTGGCCTTCCATAAAGTTGCGGGAGAACTTGGGCCGCTTGCCGGGCGTGATTCCCAGCATGTCCTGGATGACCAGCACCTGGCCGTCGCAGTGCGGACCGGCGCCGATGCCGATGACCGGGATGGTGAGCTCTTCCGCCAAGCGCTTGCCCAGCTCCGCCGGCACGCACTCCACCACCATCACGTCGGCACCGGCGGCTTCCAGCACCTTGGCGT
>QGVC01000234.1 GCA_003242645.1 Pseudomonadota bacterium | reverse complement strand
CCTTATTGCCCCCCTCCCCTGCCCCTTCTTTGGAGACTTCCGAAGCCGGCGGCCAAAACCCCTCCCCCAGAAACGCCCGCCATGGCTTCTGGACCGTTCAAATTGTGTCCCAACCGCCGATTACTTAATATCTGTAGCGCCTTAATACGGAGATCAAGAAGTGCGTTCTGGTCCATTACCACCGTTCCGCGACATAGAAATACCGCCGAATTACGACGAGGGCTTCCTGATATTCGCGTTTTGTTATCCGATCGCTGTCATAAACGAGGACTGCGAATCTGCAAATTCGGCCGTCAAAAGAGGCGTGCCGTAACGTTTCGAACTGATCAGCATAGCTTGTAGGCGTTACGATCAGCTGTTGCCCACGATAGAATGGTGGCCAATCTTCAAGGACTTCAGCTGTCCATCTGTTTGGTTCCGTGAGTCGAAACGCGAGCAGATACCGGCCGCCGCTACTAAGAGGACACTGGGGCGGAAACGGGCTGTTATGCTGATTGCTGTTATTCTGATTGCGAAGGGAGTCATTCTCCTGCTTCAATCGATCATTTTCCTCCTCAAGTTGTGCCAGCCTGCGCCGTAGGCTGTCAACCTCCTGTAACGCATCCCTCTGCTTGTTATCAACAAACACGGCAAGTGCCAGAACAACGAAGATGAAACTCAAAAATATTTCGAGCAGTGTGGCGTTAACAATTTCGCCGGATGTCCGACGCCGTGCATGATTCATCCTATTCTCTCCAACTTGAGCCCTACCGCCTCCACAATCTCATCTAAGACAGCGTCCAGTTGGTTCATGTCCTCGCGTACCTTCCGGACAGAGCCAGCGAGCTCGCGAAGCGCATCCGAAGTTGGCTTTACTGCATTGTCTCGAGTTTGCTTTGCAAGATTCTCTAGCTGGTTGACTACTCCCCGAACGGCACCATCCAGAGCCGTCAGGTCTACGGAAGCGATCGAGTTCGCTACGCCAGCCATTGATCGTGCGACTCCGTCGCCTCCGCTCGCTATAGCACTACCTGCGGCGCGGATAGCCGCGCCCGCTTCGTCGACAACCCGGGCAAGCTTCGCCAGTTCCTTTTGAAGGACATCAGGATTGAGTCGGATTTCTCTAATGCTCGTCTCGACTACCTCAAGAGCACTAGCGACCGCGTCGATCTGAAGTCTAAGCGTTTGAATCCCGGCAGCTAGCCCGGAGCCGGCATCTGGAATAGATTCCGCGGAATGGAGAAGCTCTTTCGTGAACCCCTCAAGGACATCTCGCAACCTACCTACTTGTTCATTTAAGTCGTGCGAAGCGTCTCTGAGGGAACCGCTGAGTTGACCCCAAGCCTCCCTAATCGGCTCGATGTCCAACTCGTGCATGCCATTCGTTACTTCCTTGAGGGTTTTTCCCAGGCTTGCCAGCGACGCGTTTATCGCTCCGATCTCGCCGCGAAGGGTATTGTCAAGATCACCAAGCGCTCCGGATAGGACCTCGCGAGCGCGTTCATTAAGCAGTCGCAGTGTGTCTAGGTAATCGTTAGCTTCCTCCGCTATTTTTCGGTTAATGCTTTCAATAGATTCGACTGGAGTTCGATAGAACATGTGTAGGGCTGTGCGACCGATTACACCTAGCAGAGTCGTAATCAATCCAAGCCCAAAGTGATGCATTACTGAGTCTGGATCGAGCGGCTTCTGTTCCCCCCACTGAAAAGGTTCAAGGGAGCCAAACAGTGCCATCAAGGTTAAGGTGAACCCTAGGTAATAGAGTGAGTCTGCAAACTCTAGAACGAACCCACCCCGGACAGAGCGGCTGTGCCCGTATAGGAAGTAGAACACCATCGCTACTACTGGGAGTATCCATAGATTTGGTGAGATTGCGACCGCGGTGCCGCCAATTATAGCGCACAGGAGATACGAAGTGAGGAGAGACTCATTGACTAATGATCGGCGTCGCTTAGTAGCCCCACCCATCTTACCTGGTGTGAGTCGTGCCTCTGTTATCATGGTGATGCCACCCTTGTTTATGACTGTTCGCACTGTTGAATGAACTTAGCCAACTCCGCTGCATTGAACGCCAATCGGTGCCAGTGCTCAAAACCCTTCGCACGCCAGTCTTTTGTTATCCGGTTCGCCCATTCCGCAACGCGCCTATCCACAAGCCCGGGTTTCCGGGCATCAGAGGCCGGGATGTCTAGGACTGCCCCCACGCAGAGCCCGGTGAGATCGGGTGCGGCGCCCTGCATGCCCGGTGGTAGATCCTGAGCAAGATCGGTAAACATGACGACCACACGTGGCATCGGGCGGCTCGCTTTCATGGCAAGCGATGCGAACATTAGCGCTCCGGCGATATCCGTGTAAGATTCGCCCGGGACTGCGCGGAGCCGACTCTCGCATGATGCCAACTCATTCGCAACCGCGACCGTGTCCACCGGCACGAATACGTTGGTACCGTGGACAGCAATGTCACACAGCAAGTCCTGATTAAGACTGGTTCGCTTGATGGTCGCTACCATGTGGCGTTGTGGCGCCGGCAACGCACTGTGTGCTCCTATGGACCGGACCACCGAGCCAAGAAGTGGCACGGTCCGGATCATGAGGGAGCTGTCGGGATTGGGGTGGTGGAAAGAAAGAGAAGCGTCAAACAGATACATAATTTGGCTCCGCGGCGCTTGAGGCCCCGGCGGCGGATTGTGGCGTACTGATGGGGTTTCGGAAGACGGCGCGGAGTCATTGGTACTGGAACTCAAAGACTGTTTGCGAGTTGGTTCCGAGTCCCAAAGCGCTACGGCCGCAAGCAGTCCGAATGTGCCGAGCGCGAGGATTACTGGTTTCCGTGACGCAGCTTTCATGAGCCTTGTGCAGCAGTCCGAGGTCGGAAGAGTCTAAGAGCCAATCGGCCCGGTAGACCGAGGATCTCCGCGAGCCAAGCGATAAACCCCAATGCGGCCTCCATGAGGAAGCAAACAGCGTAGATTATCAAGGTACCTGTCCAAGTCGCGACGATGCCACACAAATATGCCGTATCTGCAAGGGACAGGAGGCACGAATCAATGTTCCAGGACAGTGCTGTAAATGTTGAGGCGAGGAAGAACCCTAAGAGGCCGCTCAGAACGACGTGGTTGTCTATTAGCCTGCCTGCTCCTGCGATCCATGAACTCGCGGTAATTCCCAAGACCATCAGGAAGAGTATTACGAGGAGAGCCGAGCGACGGGCCTTTGGCTCCGGAAGCATATTTTGGATAACGGCCGCGTAGCCGGACCCGACATAGGCGTCGCGTCCGAAGTAGCCTAATAGGGCGAGACCGGCGGTAATAATTAGAGCCACGCTTAGCGCTACTGTCGACGACCCGGGGTACCGAGTCACGACAAGATTATAGATCGTGGTGGCCAGGATCCACCCGAGGGCGAGATACATTAGGAGCGTTAGCAGATCAACGAGCATCGCCGCAAGGACCTGCATTCGTGTTCGAACCTGAAGCCGCCGAGATTCCGCAGTGTCGGGTGACAACAACTCCTCGACCCTGGTCCGGAGATATGAGGCCACATTGGTGCACTCTTCGCTGGCGCCGACAGCGCGGCGGAAATCCTCCAGCAAATTGGGCGTGAAGCCCGCAACCTGATCTTGGAGAGCCTCCAGCTTGGACTGGGCCTGTTGAATTCGTCGGCCTACGGACTGTGCAGTCGCGGCGAGACGATTTAGGTATCGCTTTGCTTTGCGCTCGCCAACAGCTTTCCTCCATTCGTCTAGTGCCGTCCACGCCGCGTAACCGAGGACCGCGAGCATCGGTGGCACCGTCAAACCTATAGCGGAGAGGAAATAACGGAGAATGGGGTAGAACGCGCTATCATCACTAACGCCAAGTAAACTTGGGACATCCAGACGGCTTGACAGGACCCCGTATGCGATCGCCTCCGTTATCATAAACGCCGCTATAACGAGGTACGCTACGTAACGGCCTGCGTCTAGCAGCGGCCGCTCCTCTCCATATTCCTCGACTGCGTGAATGACTACTCCTGAGGCCACCTCGATCAGCGCGAAGAAAAGCGCAAGTAGGAGGGAGAAGCTAACCTGGGGCAGGGGATAGGGAAGGATGGGTCTCGTCCCTAAAAACGCTTCGAGGAATTCATTCACCATTACGGTGTTGAATGCTATCAAGCCGAAGGTCACGATCACGAGGAAGAAAAGAAGGGCAAGCGCTCGCCGTCCGCGAACCGTTGCGTCCACCATTTCGTGGGCTTGAACGGTCACGTTGCCCTGCGGCTTGATTGTTGTCCGGGCTACACTTTCCACCGCGCTGACAACGTCACTTTGCAGCTTCGAAATGGTCGCCGTTTGACGTTCGCTGAGGCCCTCGGTTGCATGCGCAATACGATCTAGGTGGACGACTAGCGGCCGGCGCGGATGTAGCTTTCGTTCTTCCCAATGCTCTTTCCACCATTTGCCTAATCCTCGCTTTGCGGCGTACAATAGATTATTCCGGAAGCTTTCTAAACGGCTGGTCAATCCCCTAACGAGCTGGACGAAAGCCGGGGTAAGCGCACTGATGAGCATCGAGGCGAGCAGAAGCGCGACTGCGAGTGCGACGATGTACAGAACAGAACGGAGCGACTCCAGCGGCGGGACATCCATAATTGTCCTCGGTTCCTTTATGTAGTTGTCGTATAACGGCCGCAGATGCGGCCACGTCGATCTGACCTAAGAGTAACCTCTTTCTCAGCCGTCCGTGGCCTGACGCCAACCGTGCGTTCGGCGTTAGGATTGTCGAGGGGCCATGGTATTAGGTTCGGAATTGCGGGTCATTACGACTTATCTCAACACGAACCTAACAACAGGCCGCTAGAGCGTTATATCAGTGCTTTTCCTTCGCTCGCCAAGCTTGCAAGACAAGCGATGCCGCCTGAAATGTGCGGGGGATTACGCAGCCAATACGACGCAAGCGCGCCCGTTCTTGCTAATAAGCGTTGCCAAGTTTTTTCGGTAGCGCGCAGCAGTTCCTTAGGGAGGTGGCATGAAACCGCGCCAACAGAGCATCGGCGGGTTAGAAGCAACGCGACACAGTAAACAAAAATAACGAGGCGAGCCGGGATCAGCAAGGGAAGGTTGGCGGTCGTAGCCGGATTTTGTTAGGGAATGGCTTTTGTGCATCGCCGGCCTCGGGTGCGGCCAATAAGCACAGCGAGGGACTTCCCAGCGCAGCTCTAAGGCATTTGGACAGGGATGCAGCGCGGGACGCCGCAACTTCTTTGGGAACGCCGCCGAAGGGTTTGGTGGCATTCATGATGTCGGCGAGAGAATCGGAGCTAAAAACGTCGGGATTTTGCAGTCGGAGGCGCTAAGAAACCGCTGAAATCGATTAAGAGCGAGATCCCAGTTGCGGCGGAGTAAGCGCGGGGTCGCGATGGGCCGGCGTTTTTCGGAACCGGTTGGCGCGACCCCGCATCGCCTCCAAGTTCAATCTGCCAATCGACTGTCACACCCTCCCATTACCCTCCTTCCGCCCCGCACGCCAGCGGTACCAACCGCGAGTGGGGTTGCGGGCAGGCGATCCGCCCCGGCCTGGGACAGGGGCGAAGATCCGATGGAGGGTCGTATGCGCAAGCTGATGCAGGCGGGACTCTCGGTGGCGCTCGTGGCCGCCGTCGCCGGGTGTGG
>QGVC01000704.1 GCA_003242645.1 Pseudomonadota bacterium | reverse complement strand
ATTCATAGGTGCCCTGGCTTGCCTGGGGCTTGCTTCTGCCGCGGCCGCGGCGGATTTCGGCGGATCGCTGAAGGATGACTATTCCGCGCCAGCGGGCCACAACTGGAGCGGCTTCTACATTGGCGGCCATGTCGGGTACGGGTGGGCCGATTGGGATTCGCACATCATCCATCCTGCCCCGCAGATTGCTCCAAAGGGCTTCAGCCCTGATGCCTCTCTCGGTGGCGATGGCTGGTTTGGCGGATTGCAGGTTGGCGCTGCCAAGCAGATCGGCCCGTGGGTGCTCGGCGTCGAAACTGACGTGTCGTGGCCTAACATGGATGGTAGCCACACCTATAACACGGACCTCGACACAAACTGGGCCGTGAAGTCCTCCATCGACCTCATGGGCACGGGACGTGTAAAGGTCGGCTACAGCATGGGTCGCGTGCAGGTTTACGGCACGGCTGGCGTAGCATGGGCGATCGTTGACACCGACTTGCAGACGATCAGCATTGTCGGCGGGCCGATGGCGAACCTGTCAGCCCGGACCCATCACGTCGGCTGGACGGCCGGCGCTGGCTTGGAATGGGCCATGACTGACCGCGTGAGCTTCAAGGCGGACTATCTCTATATCGATCTTGGCGAGCAAGACCATGATCCTAAGGGTCTCGCTTATGCCGGGACGCCGAACGAGTTCGCCCATCACGAGCTGATGTCCGAGGATTTAAAGATGCACACCGTTAGGGTCGGCGTGAACGTCAAGATCGGCAACTGACACATCCCCTCCGACAGTTGCCCCTACCGCCCCTCGGTGCTTAGGTGCCGAGGGGTTTTTTCGTAGCTCATGCCCTAATTCCACCTTTATCGAGCGCCGCCTTCCTGAGAAACATCAGCGCCACGCGAAAGTCTCTCTCGTCACAGTCGCTTGTGACATACCCAGCAGCTTTGGCCGCGGCGAAGTCTTGCGGCACCCTGCGGACAGCCTCGATCACGTGGGATTGGGGGATGTCAGGCCCGCAGCCGCACCACTGCTGGATGAGACGGCAGGCTCGATCTGAATTAAGGGTTGTGCCGGAGCTCAATCGCACGGATTCTCTCCTTCTATCTCCTGCCTCGCCAGCCTTGCCTCTATCTCGTACTTAAAATCCTCGCGCTCATCCAGAATTGGCTTGTCGAGGGCGAGCCGCATCTGATCAAGAGCCTCGCGCAAGCTGGCAATGCGCTCTTCGTCAGTTTCAAAGTCTGCGAGCGCGACGAATGGTGCGGACGGGTCGATAACGAAGGTTTTGGGCTTGTTCCCGGCGTAGTAGACCTCGGTGATTTCGAGATAGTCCAAGCCATTCGGAGCATATCGCCGCACAATGCGATGGTTCCAATGCGTAAGCTGATCCTCGCTCATCCCTCGCTCCTATCTCCATACTGGCTGAGAGCGGCGCGGGCGATCGCTTCATGCTCGTCAACTGATTTCGAGCTGACGTGCGGTCCAAGATCGTCCGACACAGTTTGCAGGGCGCAGAGGTATTGGTGCACTCGTGCCAGCGCCTCACGGAGGCGGCGGTTTTCGGCTTCTAGCTCTGCGATGCGCTTGGCCTTTTCGCGGTTATCCACTCTCAAGCGTTCTAACT
>QGVC01000703.1 GCA_003242645.1 Pseudomonadota bacterium | reverse complement strand
CGGTACTCAGCGAAAAGATTGCTTTGATCGCATGCACTGGCTGCGCGAAGGAGGATTACCGCCCCGTTACGATGGAAGGCATGACGCAGCTTGCGAATCTGACCTTCGATCTCCTTCGCTCCAGGAGCCACGACATCCATTTCGCGGTCGGGGAAATCCGCCAAGATGTTGCCTTGGTTGCGAAGTTGTTTCTTAAGGTGCCAGATGCACCTCTGTCGAGCAGCCATAGCACATTCCTGGGGCCGTACTACTCGTCGACGAGCATGCAGAGCTTGAGGGCGCGGCTTACGGCCTTGGCAAACGCGATCTCTGAAGCGCAACCGGACAATGCGGACGCCCAATCGGTCATACGGAACATCGAGCGGTGGGCAGACGGCCTCTACCAAACGGAGAAGGAGCTACTTCTCGCTGCCATACAGGCGAAGTCGCACTTCGCTTTTGACATGATTCACTGGATAACGGGCGTGACGGAAATCCTGTTGGCAGTGTCAAATGCGCCCGCATGCGACCATCACAGCCAAAAGAAACTACGGGAGCATGCATGCTGGTTGATCGCGACATTGACGTGGATTCCTGATGACAAGGAATCGGTGACGTTCGTCGAGAACTTCCAGATGACCGAGACGTTGTTCGAAGCTGCAATGGATGCGCGCAGTCGCGGCTGCGATGACATAGCAAAGGAGGTCGGGAAGAGCCTCTTATCCTGGACATTCAAAGGCGGGAGATATGAAACGGGATGGGGCATTTTGGAGAGGGGACTTTGCGGTCTCGCTGCATTCGCTGTAATGGGTGGAGATGAACAGGTTTCGGAGTTCAGAACGGCGCTTGCAGCTCATCTGTCGCGCGAGTCGGCGCCAGCACAGGAAATCCGAGATCGCGCGGCAAGAGAAATCTTGGAGCGTGCGGAAAGTTTGTACAGCCAGGGGCACTGGTCGTCTCGGATCGAAATGGCAATCGATCGATCTGATCACGAGAAACTGCGGCCTCTACTTGAGGAAATCGCTGGCCTGTTGTCGCCTGGCATGGCCCACCAGACGCCGACGGTCTGATGTCAGCCGGACACCAGCAGAAGGGCTTCTGCTTCGCGGCGGGCCACCAGTCCCGGTAGCACCTTCCCGGCGCCATACACCCACCGCCGCAGTTCCTTGGTCGCACTCGGCCAGTCCCGCTGATTCACCCTCCGCCGCAGCGTCGACATCTGCAGCCTTCCTGCACCGAGGTTGAAGGTGAAGTCCACGATGGCCGCGAGCCTGTCCTCCGGCTCGGTGGACAGCACAGGGCAATAGCGCAGCGTGGCGTTGAGGGCGGTGCGCAGGTCCTGGCGCAGGAAGGTCTCGCCCTCTTCTTCGGTGATGGGCGGATGGTCGGGCTTGCAGAGCCGGCCGTAGCCGATGGTCCAGTAGCCGGCGGGGCAGATGTACGGGTGTGCGCGGCGCTGCGGGTCGGACCTGGGCACGCGGTGAAAGCCCTCGAAGCGCTTAGCCAGGTCGATCGCGGCCTGCGGGACGGCGATCATGCGCGCACCCGGTCGAAGACGCGGCCGAGGAACCAGAAATTCAGGACGCCGGCCCGTAGGGCTTGGTCGGCGTCGGTCCAGGCGGCCTGCAC
>QGVC01000702.1 GCA_003242645.1 Pseudomonadota bacterium | reverse complement strand
CGTCGAGTGCGCCGACCAGGTCCTGGCAGCGCTCGACGATCAAATGGGCCCCGGCGGCTTCCAGTGCAACGACGGGATGATACCCCCAGCTCACGCCGATGGCACCCACGCGCGCCGCCCGCGCCATTTCGATGTCGTAGGTCGTGTCGCCGATCATCACCGTGTTCTCGGCCTCAGCGCCGGCCTCGGCCATCGCCTGCAGGATCATGGAGGGGTGCGGCTTCGAGGGGTGCGTGTCCGCCGTCTGGATGGTGAAGAAGTGGTCGCTGATGCCGAACCGCTCGAACAGCGCCGCCACCCCGCGGCGCGACTTTCCGGTTGCGACGCCGAGCACCACGTTGGGGCGGCTCGAGAGCTCGCGGATGGTCTCGAGCGCGCCCGGGAACATGGGCTCATGATGGCACGGGTCCTGGCGCAGCTCGAAGAAGGCTTGGCGGTAAGCGTCGCTGACCCGCGCCACGAGGCCAGGGTCGGCGTCCTCAGGCAGCAGGCGCGCGACAGCGAGCGGCAACGAGAGCCCGACGATGGAGAGGATTTGGTCCCGCATCGGCAGCTCGAGGCCGTTCGCGTGGAAGGCGCGCGTCATCGCCGCCACGATGATGTGCTGACTGTCGACCAGCGTGCCGTCGCAGTCGAAGATGATGAGGTGCATGTGGGGGTATATAGGGGGAATTGCAGCACGGGGCTAGCTTCCTTGGAGCGACTATCCCGCACGACTAGAGCGTACATCCTGTGGATATTTTGAATCGACCCCGATCTGTTCTAGAGCTGAAACGGTAGTAATACACACCATGTCAATACTGAAGAATGATCTCCTCACTCAACTCGCGTTCTCTATTTACCAGAATAAAGGCGTTTTCGCCCTCCTCCTCGGCTCTGGATTATCACGTTCAGCTGGTATTCCTACCGGGTGGGAAATTACACTCGACCTAATTCGCCGCATCGCTTTGGCGAAGGGAGAAGCGGAACAAGCCGATTGGGCAAAGTGGTATGTCGAAACAACGGGAAAAGATCCAAATTACTCAGCTTTGATACGGGAACTTGGCCTAACACCAGCTGAAAGGCGCTCAATTCTGGACAGTTATATCGAACCAACTGCAGAGGATCGTGAGCAAGGCCGAAAGATTCCAACAAAAGCGCATTTGGCAATCGCGGAGCTGGTACGAAATGGCTATATAAAGGTTATTATCACGACAAACTTCGATCGATTGATGGAAAATGCGCTGCGTGAGAAGGGCGTCGAACCAACTGTGGTCAGCTCCGTAGATGCCCTTAACGGGGCCGAACCTATTCCCCACAGCACTTGTTACTTGTTGAAGCTTCACGGCGATTACAAAGACACAAGGATCCGAAACACCGAGACCGAACTCGACTCTTACCCAAAAGCCTACAATAAGCTTCTGGACCGCATTTTTGATGAATATGGTCTAATCATAGCGGGTTGGTCGGGTGAGTGGGACAATGCACTGCGACGCGCCATATTGCGCGCATCGAACCGCCGCTACCCAACGTATTGGACAACTCGAAGCTCTCCTAGTGCTGCGGCTCAGGAGTTGATAGAACATCGTCGAGCAGAAGTCATTCCAATCAGTGACGCCGATACGTTTTT
>QGVC01000701.1 GCA_003242645.1 Pseudomonadota bacterium | reverse complement strand
AGATCGCCGAGCTGTCCAGCTTCCGCCGCGCCGAGGTGGAGCGCGTCAAGGGCGTCATCACCTGCCAGGTGGACCGATACCGCTCGCCCTACGGCCGCAACACCGAGGATCACCCCCGCAAGTGCGTGTTCGCCGGCACGACCAACCGCTACGACTGGAACATGGATGAGACGGGCGCTCGCCGGTTCTGGCCGATCCGATGCACAAAAATTGACATCGACTGGATTCGCGCCAACCGCGATCAACTGTTCGCCGAGGCAGTTGCGCGATTCAAGGCCGGCAAGCCATGGTGGGACGTTCCGCAGGAAGATGCCCGCCGAGAGCAGGAGGCCCGTCGTCAAGCCGACTCATGGGAGGACGCAATCCGTGAATACCTCGTTGGCGTGATGTACAGCACCACAACATCGGAGGTGATGGAGAGGGCGTTGGGCATCAGCCCTGACCGGCAGGACCGGAACAGCCAGAGCCGCGTATCAAGCATCATGCGACTAATGGGGTGGAAAAACAGCGTCGTCTACATCAAAGAGACGGGCAAGAATCGCCGCGTGTGGGTGAAATCCGAGGAATAAAAAAACCCCCGTCAAACTGACCGGGGGCGCACGTGGAGGAAGAAAAGGATGAATCAGATTTTTCCCTGCGCTCGGTCGACAAGAGCGTGCGCCTCATCCGATTGATGCTTTTGGATGATTGGCGCGACATTTTTCAAGGCCTCAGCAAAGGCGGCATCGGAACGCTTGGCGACCTCAATCGAACGCGCGATCTCGACAGCGCGCTCATCACCCCTCTGCTTGCCCTTCCGCCACCCGAGCACGGCCGTCACGATCGCCAAAACACCGCCGGCCACTGCGTTCCACGGGGGCGGGATGAACGGAACCACGCCGCCGCCCACACCCACGACGAAATCACCCCAGTCGGATGCGCCGGCAGTCGCCGCCTTGACCTGCGCGATGGACTCCAGCGCGGTCGCAAGGTGCTGCTTGTTCTCAGCAATGAAGGCGTCGATCCTCTCGACCACACGTACCAGCTCATCCCGAGCCTTGCCCTCAGGCAGCGTTTCGAGAAGGGCGAGGGCTTCCGCCTTGCGAGCCTCAGCCTGCTCGACGGCCTGGTGGGCGAACTCGGCGATCTGCTCCAGCTTCACGATTGTATCGTGCGCTTCCGGCGCAGTCCGGGGGATGCCACCACACCCGACAAGACTCAGCACCAGCACGGCCAGGACGGCCAGACTCGAAATCCGACAACCCATTGCGATTCCTTTCCAGAGTAGGGGGGGGTTGTGAAAATCTCATCATAACAAACCTACTGCGGCCATTTCCACTCGCCGGTTTTGGCGAACAGCCACAGAGCGCCCACGACGGCGGCCACTTTGAGAAGGAACCCCAGCACCTTGCTCGATGCCTTCACCACGGCAACGAACCCCTTGATAGAGTCCCACGCAACAACGATCTCTTTGACCTGCGACAAGTCATCGGCGACACGATCAAGCTGCCCGCGCATCTGGCTGACATCGCGGCGGAGTTCGGCGAAGCTCTCATCCCCCTCGGAAAGCCTGCTCTCCACAACATCCATTCGTTCAGCGAGATTGTTGCTCATGGTGCGATAATCCTAA
>QGVC01000700.1 GCA_003242645.1 Pseudomonadota bacterium | reverse complement strand
GGCTTGCTACGTGGGAACGTCGTCGTTGGACGCTAAGGCGACCGGCGTTTCACCCATCGAGGTGCCGGAGGCCACGTCCCCGGCGGATGCATTCGACGCTGTCGGATCCGAAAATAAGCAATCGGGGTTGGCCACGATCGTGGCCAACCCCGATTGGGTTGTGAGGCTGAGCCATCCCCTCATTTTTGGAGCTCCACAGGAGGCTCAAACCTGAAAATTTCGCAGAGGAACGTGTGCTCACGGAGAATCGCCTCATAGGCGCCCAAGAGGCGTTCGAGCCATTCCTCGCGCATGTTGGGCAAAGACTGGTACCAACACAAGCCCTGATTGAAGAGCGACATGGTGCGCTTGGGCGACGTGTTCGTCTTGAGCGTGCGGTCAAGCCCGGAAGCTTCGCTCGCAGCCCCCAACAGCGTCAGCAGCGTGTGAGCCAAGGCGATCAGAAACAGCATGCGGTCACGGCGCTCCGCGCTGCGGATGTGCGTTGCCCGCAGACCCATGCCGAAGGTGATGTCCTTGGTGTCGCGAAACGTCTCTTCGATCGAGAAGCGTCGCCCATAAGCTCGGACGATGTCGTTCGCGTCGGCACTCGCCAGCGACGTAGCAAGGCACCAGGCATCCTTCATCTTCTTGCGCTTCACCAGCACCACCGCAGGGACCGGCCTGCGCTGCGCGGTCACGCCGACTTCCTCGATCTTGCGAACCCGTCCGTGCGCCGGCACCAGAGTCGCCGCCGGAACCAGGTCATCGCCAGCTCCGCCGACGAGGATGTTCTCGCGGAAGCGAACGATGTAGTCCCACCCCAACCAGCTCAGCTCGTCGTACAGCTCGGCGTAGCCAAAGCCGCGGTCCGCCAGCAGCGTCACCTCGATGTTCTCGGGCAACCACTTGTGCAGCCGGCGAATCATGTCCAGCTCGTAGCCGGTTCGCTTTGCCTTCAGCGTCGACTTCTTCACCGTTCGCCAGGCCAACGGCATGGCGCGCCCGTGTGTCGTCACGAGGTATGCACACAGCGTCGTGTGGTTGTCGCCGTCGAAATCCGTCCAGTCCAACGCAAGGGCGATGCGCGATGTCGTCCCCACCACGTGCCTGATCCACAACGGCATCAGCGTCTCGAGAGCCACGCCCTTATTGCTCAGGAGCCGGTCGACCTGCTTCACCCCACTCTTGCTCTCGATCCCCGCCAGACGTGCGTACGCGCGGCCAATAGCCGCGATGCTCGCCACCGAAGCGTTCAGCACGCCCGCCACGGCGTTGGCCAGCGAGCGCACACGTGCGACGTGTACATCCTCATCGAAGAGCTGCAACAAGGCCAGGCGGGTGTGGTCCACGCTCCACAGCTTTCTGCCCGAGCCATCTGGCGGAAGCAACCACGCGTCCATCGGAAGGAGTCTCATGCCTGCTCAACCGCTCTCGCCGACCATGGATTCCAGGCTCTCGGTGCGGCCGCTCGCGCCGACGCCGAATTTCCCGCGCAGATCGATCACTTACACGTCGAACTTCACGTGGAAAATGAGGGGATCTTTCAGGCTCCCGTGGAAAAAACCCCGGCCCGCCTCTCCCTGCCCCGCGCAGCGCCGCGCGTCGCCGCCCCGCGGTAGCGGACGCT
>QGVC01000699.1 GCA_003242645.1 Pseudomonadota bacterium | reverse complement strand
ACCACGGTGAGCCCCGTTTACGACAGACCCTCGAATCGCGGTACGTCCCGATCGGCATGCTCGAGACTTCTCCGCTTCCGATTGACGGCCCTGCGAGACGTCACTCTCGCCTCTGCCTGCACCAGAAGATGGGAACACAGCAGTTCTTCGGCCTGCAGTTGGATACTCACCGGGCTCGAAGGCGCGCGGGCAGTGATCGCTCTTTACCGCACGAGTTATCCCTCGTCCCTCGAACATCGTTCCAATGCGGTTGATAATCGAGGTTCAGAAAGAAAACCGCCCCGAGGTATCAACCCCGGAGCGGAACTTCACCTGTTCATGCGGCTGTTCGACGCACCCTGCGAGCACAGATCCGTTTCTCGCGAGGGCACCAGGTTTTGTACCACATCTCGATCTGAATAATGCTGCGTTTCGTCAGCACGTAGAACGAGCATAGACCACGTGGGAGCTTGCAGCGTCTTACGCGGATATCGTCCCTCTCGCGCCCACGGAGGAATCCATATCTGGAGAGGATCTTGGCAAAGTGGATTGCCTCTTCATGATAGCCCGCAGTTATTACACCAAGCATCTTTCCCGTGCGGTCATAGATCGCGTAGTAGTTCTCAAATAGCTCCGAATCCCGATTGAAGTATCGGTCCCGGTCGCTGTTGTAGTAGTACATGACATCAGATCCTTTCTTGTAGTTGTTTATTCCATTTGCGCGTCGGCTTCGCAGGCGCATTCACCGGCGGCGCCAACATCTGTGCGTGCTACTCACCAGAGCACCTTCAAGGCCGTGTGTTCGTCCGTGCTGCTGGTCAGGCCAGCAACGGGCCGAGCCAACACCGTAGTGCCAGAAGCGTGCTCACCCCTCAACGATTGCGATTTTCGTCCATGACAAGGCTCAGCGTGACTCACTTGCGTCAGGCCACTCGCTGCTCGGGTTCTACCCGACCGGACGATGTACGCACTGCTCCAGTGCTTGCTCCTTCCGGACCGAATTGTCAAAGAGCAATCGGGCACACGTCCCAATTTCCATCGTATCGCGCTCTTCACGGACCGCGTACGCAATTTGACACAACGTGGATACTCGTGCGTGCACACAGAAGCGATTCGATCTACGTTCATTCTTCGATCACAAATGGATCGGAACTCGAGTCCAAAATCCCGCATGTCCCATGCTGTCACGTGCACGCTGAACTGCGCCTCAGGTGAGCCTGAGAGCGTGTACGCCGCCGGACTTCGGAAGCGACAAGGGACGCGCCGCAGTGCACTCCAGACGGCTTCCGATGGGGACACGCCGGGATTTCCCATGCGGCTGCAGCTTGCACATCCTTCCCCGAGGAACCAGAGAGAACGGTCAGTCGCCGGCCGGGTACAGGGTGTAACCCATTGCGCGGGATCGCAACAGCTGCAGCTCGTATGTGGGACCTCAGAGTGAGCTCTGGCAGCAGGCTAAGTGGTTCGCAGAGCACTTCCGAAGGGTAGTTGAGCGATTCAGCGCCCGGGCACCATTGGACCATCCAGTCAGGCCTGCGAGGCCGGCGTACTCGGACATGACCACGTACCGCGGCACTCACTGCAGCAGTTCGCGGATGCGACGTGGCGGATCATCGTACACCATGACACGA
>QGVC01000698.1 GCA_003242645.1 Pseudomonadota bacterium | reverse complement strand
CATTTCACATAGCCATAGAATTGCTGATTTTCGCGAAGCTGCTGCAGCGCAGGCTCCAGCTCGCCTGGCACACGGATGATCGTGTTTGCGGCTTCGTAATGGGCGACGTCTCCGGCGCGCAGCACCTTGGCGATATTCACGTTGCGGAAAAAGGCGCGCACGTAGTCGTCAGCGGGATTTCGAAGGATTTCATAAGGCGTTCCAACCTGCGCAATGCGGCCATCGCGCATAATGGCGATCCGGTCACCAATGCGCATTGCCTCGTCGAGATCGTGCGAAATGAAGATGATTGTGCGCCTTTGGGTTTTCTGAAGTCGGATCAGCTCGTCTTGCATCTCCGAGCGGATGAGAGGGTCGAGAGCTGAAAATGCCTCATCCATCAGCATGATGGTTGGATTGTTGGCGAGAGCGCGCGCGAGACCGACGCGCTGCTGCATTCCGCCGGACATTTCGTGCGGATATCGATCTGCATAGGCAGCAAGGCCGACCTGTTCGAGTGCCTCCAATGCGATCTTGCGCCGCTTCGCGGCAGGCATTCCCGCGACAGCCAATCCGAAGGCTGCATTTTCGAGCGCCGTCAGATGCGGCATCAGCGCGAACGATTGGAAAACCATGCTCATGTCGCGCCGTCGCACTTCGATGAGCTCGCGCTGCGACATCTGCGCAAGGTCGCGCCCGTCCAGCAGAATAGCGCCGGCGGTCGGTTCAATCAGACGATTGATGAGACGGATGATGGTGGATTTTCCAGAGCCGGAGAGCCCCATAATGACGAAGATCTCTCCCGCCCTTACCTCGAAGCTCGCGTTATCGACGCCCACCACGACGCCGAGCTTCTCATGAACCTCTTCCTTGGTCGCGCCCGCCGCGAGCATCTCGAGCGCGGCCTTTTCATCCTCCCCAAAAACCTTGGTAAGGCCGCGCACCTCTAGCCGAATGGGTGCTTCTTGGGCGCGGGGTGCCTTCTCGGCGAGTCCCGGTTTGCGCAAGCCTGAACCGTTGGCTTTCACGGCCACCTGCGCATTTATCGGCCTTAAACGGTTTATCCCGTTTGTCAGCTCTGTTGCGTTGCCGCGCAACTGTCACCTCTCCTATTCCGACTAGCGAATACCGCCAAATTGTGCCGGGATACCGCGACGACTATTCTCATCGCGACAGAGAATCTGCCACTATCGACGGTCGAACTGACCGCCGCCCTACTCAAGAAGAGCTACGCAAACCTATCCGCCCGCGGCATCTACGGCGCTGCGATCTGACATGCTTGCGCTGCCCCCCTCCACGATGCAGACGCGCAAAGGCACGTCACGCGGGGCGGGCCCAATCCACCAGTGACAGCAGATTATCGTGGGCCCTGCGAAACGGACTACGGGGGCGCGATGGCCCCATGCCCGTTCCGCGTATGCCACATCGAGCCCGCTTTGTCAGCCCAAAATGGCCTGGTCCCGACAAAGTTACAGTATGTTTGCCGATCGTGAGCGGCTGGCGACGGCGGGTTTCCTTGTCGGCTCAACGGCTTGTGTTCGATTTTTGCCGCCTCTTGCGATGAAAATTGCTGGGGCAAGCCGTGGGGGGGTGTATGGGAAAGAACTGGGGGGCGCTCGTCCTGACGGTTGG
>QGVC01000010.1 GCA_003242645.1 Pseudomonadota bacterium | reverse complement strand
CGCGGCGCCGCTCCGCTGGCCGCTTGAGACGGCTGAGCAAGATCATGAGGGCGGCCGGGGTCACTCCATCTATGCGCGCGGCCTGGGCTAGGGTCGCTGGACGATGCAGGCTGAGCTTCTGCCGCACTTCGGTTGACAGCCCCGGCAGGCTCGAGAAATCGAAATCCAGCGGAATAGCAACCGCCTCGTCTCGCCGGAGGGCCTCGACGTCCTCGGCTTGGCGTTTCAGGTAGGAAGCATAGCGCGCGTCGACTTCGAGCTGCGCCGCGATCTTCGGGTCCAGCTTCCCGATCTCGGGCCAAATGGCTGCAAGACGAGTAAGCGTAATGCCGGGATAGGCCAGCAGCTCGAAGGCTGTACGCCGCCGTCCATCGCGGTTGATTTCAAGGCCATGCCGGGCCGCTTCGTTGGGTGTCAGGCTAAGCCGCTCCAGCAGTTGTCGGCCCTCGGCTAGCGCTTGCCGCTTGCGCTCGAAGGCAAGCGCGCGCTCGCGGCCAACGCATCCGACCTCCTGACCCAAGGGCGTCAGACGTTGATCCGCATTGTCGGCCCGAAGCGCGAGACGATACTCCGCCCGGGATGTGAACATCCGATAAGGCTCGGTCACACCGCGCGTCACCAGGTCGTCGATCATCACCCCGGTGTAGCCCTCGGTGCGCGAGATCACAAATCTGCGTGATCCGCCGCTGGCCTTCAAAGCAGCGTTGATACCGGCCACGATCCCTTGCGCGCCTGCCTCCTCGTAGCCAGTTGTCCCATTGATCTGGCCAGCTAAGAACAGTCTCGCCAGGCGCTTTGTCTCCAGCGTCGGAAGGAGCTCGCGCGGATCGACGTAGTCGTACTCGATCGCGTAGCCGGGCCGCTTGATGACAACATTCTCCAATCCGGGAATGGTCCGTAGGAACGCCACCTGGACCTCCTCGGGCAGAGAAGTCGAAACGCCGTTGGGGTAAATCGTATCGTCGTCCAGGCCCTCCGGCTCCAGGAAGATCTGGTGCGCCGTCCGATCCGCAAACCGCACAACCTTGTCTTCAATCGAAGGGCAGTAGCGTGGGCCAACACTTTGGATCTGGCCGGAATACATCGGCGCACGATGGAGATTGGCCCGAATGATCGCGTGGGTCTCTTCCGTCGTATTGGTGACGTGGCAGACGACTTGCGGGGTTGTGATCCGCTCCGTCAGGAAGGAGAACGGCACTGGCGGGTCGTCGCCGGGTTGGATTTCCAGACGCTCCCAATCGATCGAGCTCCGCAGCAACCGAGCCGGTGTCCCAGTCTTGAGTCGGCCGAGTCGGAACTCCAAAGCCGCAAAGCGCTCGGCGAGGCGTACCGAAGGTGCCTCCCCGACCCGGCCAGCCGGAATCTTGACTTCGCCGATATGGATCAGGCCCCGAAGGAAGGTACCGGTCGTAACAACAACGGCGCCGGATTTCAGCACAGAGCCATCCGCCAGGACGACACCCTGCACCATGCCGTTATCGACGATCAGATCATCCACTGAACCTTCGATAACGGTGAGGCCTGGTGTTTCCGCTATCGCCCTCTGCATCGCTTTGCGATAGAGGGCCCGATCTGCCTGCGCCCGCGGCCCTTGAACGGCGGGACCCTTCGACCGGTTGAGCAATCGAAACTGAATCCCGGCCTGGTCCGCGACCCGGCCCATCAGGCCATCGAGTGCATCGATTTCGCGAACAAGGTGACCTTTCCCGAGTCCGCCGATCGCCGGGTTGCAAGACATTTCGCCGATGGTGGCGAACTTATGAGTCACGAGGGCCGTTCGCGCGCCCATACGGGCGGCTGCAGCGGCGGCCTCGGTGCCGGCATGCCCACCTCCAACGACGACAACATCGTAGGTGTGTTCAGTCATTTCACCTTTCCAAGGAACGCGACCATCGGCAGATCGAGGGCCTGCACACTAACCGAGGCGGTAAGTCATCGTAAAGTAGAGCTTCACCGGAATACTTGGCGACGTCCTCCGAAAGTGACAGCTCTGTCCCATCCATCGACGAAATGAAGTTTTCGAAAGTCCTGGCAAAGTTGATCGCCAGAATACGTGAAGTTTCACGTGAAACATTCGGAGCTGGCTCTATTTTCCGATGCAAAAGCGGCCGAAGATCCCATCCAGAACCTCCTCGGGATCGACGCGGCCGGTGAGCCTGCCCAGCGCATTCGCTGCCAGCCTGAGATCCTCGGCCCTGAGCTCGACCTCCCAGGGGCTTCCTTCGAGGAATGCCGCCAGCGCCTTGCGGCAGTCCTCGAGATTTCGGCGATGCCGTTCCTGTGTCAGTCCAGGATGCTCCGTCGGAGCGATACGGTCACGAGCAAGTTCTGCTATTCGTCGGGTCAACACATCAATACCCTGACCGGTCAGCGCAGAAATAGCTATTGCGTTTTCGGGCACCCCAGGAAGCCCGACGTCGGGACAGAGATCGATCTTGTTCAGCACCCACAGCGTTCGGTCTGCCAGATCCGTTAGCTCAGATGGGAGGTTCGGATCGGGCGCGATGGCATCCATGAGCCAAAGCACGAGGTCCGCCTCGCGTGTCCGGGCCAAAGTCCGGCGGATGCCTTCGCGCTCGACGGCGCCTGTCGCCTCTCGGATGCCGGCGGTGTCGCCAACAACGATGGGCAAGCCCTCAAGATCCAGGCGAACCTCAATCACATCGCGCGTCGTACCGGCTTCTTCTGAAACGATCGCAGCTTCCCGGCGCGCCAGGGCGTTGAGCAGACTCGATTTCCCGACATTCGGCGGGCCAGCAAGCACAACATTGAACCCCTCGCGCAAGATCTCGCCCCGACGGCCGTCGGCGAGATGCCGCCGAATTGCGGCCTCGAGATCCCGCACCACCCGAACGGCTTGGTCATAAGTTTCGCTGCCGACGTCCCCTTCGTCCGAAAAATCAATAGCCGCCTCGACGAGCGCCAGCGCCTCGATCAGCGAATTCCGCCAGCCGTCGTAAAGATTCGCCAGTGCTCCCCCGGCCTGCCGTAGTGCCTGCTTTCGTTGGGCCTCAGTTTCTGCATCGATCAGATCAGCCAAGCCCTCAGCCATGGTGAGGTCGAGCTTGCCATTTTCGAAAGCCCGTCTGGCGAACTCGCCCGGCTCGGCAAGCCGGCAGCCCGGGATGTCACCTATGGCTCGGAGAACCGCCTGAACGACGGCCCTCCCGCCATGGACGTGCAACTCTGCGACATCTTCGCCCGTGAAGCTCCGCGGTGCCGGAAACCAGAGGACGAGTGCCTGATCGAGAATTTCACCTGTTTCCGGCCGGCGCAGATACCGGATTTTGGCAGATCGGGGTTCTGGCCTCGGAGCAGCCAACGTATCGAGCACTGTCCCCGCCGCCGGTCCCGAAATGCGGATAACGGCTACGCCTGCACGGCCTGGAGCGCTCGACAGCGCGAAAATCGTTGCAACCTGACTCATTCTATTGGAGTCACCCTATGTAACCGGAGACGAGAGCTCGTCTCCATCAACAGCAGGAGGGAGTACCATGACCAGAAATCGCTTGGATCGAGAGACGAGCCCCTACCTGCTTCAGCACAAGGACAACCCGGTCCACTGGTGGCCCTGGGGGCCAGAGGCACTGGCTGAGGCCAAGCGGACAAACAAGCCGATCCTGCTGTCGATTGGTTATGCCGCCTGCCACTGGTGCCATGTCATGGCACACGAGAGCTTCGAGGACGAGGCGACCGCCGCTCTTATGAACGATCTCTTTATCAACATCAAAGTGGATCGCGAGGAGCGGCCAGACATCGACGCGATATATATGAATGCCCTGCACAGCCTCGGGGAACAGGGCGGATGGCCGCTAACCATGTTCCTGGACCCCGATGGGCGGCCTTTCTGGGGTGGAACGTATTTTCCGCCGCAGCCCCGGTGGGGCAAGCCGGCGTTCCAGCATGTCCTTCGCGAGGTGGCGCGCATCTACCGCGAAGAGCCGGAAAAGGTGCATCACAATGCAGCGCTGCTGACACAAGCGTTACAGCGCAACGGTGCCGGCGCGAGCGATTTCGAAATCTCCGATCACCTGCTGCAAGAGCTGACCGCCCGCATGGTTCGTGCCGTTGATCCAGTCAACGGCGGCATCTACGGCGCACCGAAGTTCCCGCAATGGAACTTCTTCTGGCTCCTGTGGCGGGGCGGGATTCGGTACGACATGGATGATGCGAAGGCTGCGGTTGAGAAAACTCTGACTCAGATCTGCCAAGGCGGCATTTACGATCACCTCGGCGGCGGCTTCGCGCGGTATGCGGTCGATGAGCGGTGGCTTGTCCCGCATTTCGAGAAGATGCTCTACGACAATGCCCTCCTCATCGACCTGATGACGGAGGTCTATCGAGAGACCGGCAACCCACTCTTCGCACAAAGAATTCGGGAGACCGTCGCCTGGCTCGAGCGCGAGATGATCGCCGAGGGTGAGGGCTTTGCCGCCTCGCTCGATGCAGACTCCGAAGGCGAAGAGGGAAAGTTCTACGTTTGGAGCGCGGAAGAGATCGACGAGGTGCTCGGCCCCGAGGACGGCCGCTTTTTCCGGGAAGTTTATGGCGTCTCCCCCGAGGGAAACTGGGAAGGCAAGAACATCCTAAACAGGCTCGGCACCATCGACCTCCTATCCGAAGAGGAAGAGCGCCGTCTCGATGGGTTGCGGGCCAAGCTACTCAACCGGCGCGCGGGACGCGTGCGTCCCGGTTGGGACGACAAGGTGCTCGCCGACTGGAACGGCTTGATGATCGCGGCCCTCGCCTCAGCGTCGTTCGTGTTCGATGAACCACGCTGGCGAGAGATGGCCGAGCGGGCCTTCGCTTTCGTCGAAGAACGAATGATGAGCGATGGGCGACTGGTGCACGCCTATCGCGCAGGTCAGGCCAAGGCCCCAGCAACCGCGAACGATTACGCAAACATGATCTGGGCGGCCCTCCGGCTTTGCCAGGTCACCAAGAAAAGCCGTTATCTCGATGCTGCGATCCGGCTCACCGAACAGCTCGACCGGCACTACTGGGATGGCGGGTCAGGAGGTTATTTCCTCACCGCCGATGACACGCCAGACGTCATCGTGCGCATCAAGTCCGCAACCGATGATGCGACGCCCAACGCGAACACCATGATGATCTCCAATCTGCCGCAGCTCTTCATGCTGACCGGCAAGACGGAGTACTTGGATCGCGCAGAAGCCATCCTGAAAGCGTTCGCCGCAGACCTTCAGACCAACCTGGTCGCCCATTCAGGCCTGCTGGCCAATGCTCTCGATTTCCTCTCACCCCAGCATGTGGCGGTGTTGAGCGGCGGTGATAGCAAGGGTGCCTCCGCTCTTGAGGCTGTGGTCACCAGCCTTTCGCTACCAGGGGCCATACAACACTTCGTGGAGGATGCAGAGGCGCTTTCGGGTGCCACAGCGCTCGTGGGGAAGCGACCCGTTGAAGGCAAGGCCACGGCCTATGTCTGCGTTGGCCAGAAGTGCTCGTCGCCGATCACGGATCCCGAGGCGTTGAGGTTCGCGCTTCGCAGCCAGCGGCTGGCGAGGCCCTCACTTGCCTGACCCTGCCGCCCGCTTCTCCGCAATCAAATCGGAGAGGCGGCGACGCTGCCGTCCGTCGGGGTCGAAGTTCTCCGGCGCTAGCCAGGCTTCGTAGGCCTGCTTCAGCGCGGGCCACTCCTTGTCGATGATCGAGAACCACGCAGTGTCGCGATTGCGGCCCTTGTAAACAACGGCCTGCCGGAAGATGCCCTCGAACGTGAAGCCAAGCCGAAGCGCCGCCGCGCGGGATGGCTCATTCAAAGAATCGCACTTCCACTCATACCGGCGGTAGCCGAGATCATCGAAGACGTACCGCATCAGCAAGAACATCGCCTCGGTCGCCGCAGCCGTGCGCTGCAGGGCCGGAGCATACTTGATGTTGCCGACTTCGATGACACCGTTCGCGGGATCGATCCGCATCAAGGCCGCGACACCTCTTGCGCGACCAGATGCAGTGTCGATCACCGTGTAGAAGAGCGGATCCTCAGACGCCGCGGACTTCTCCACCCAACCGCGGTACTCCTCCAACGAGGCAAATGGGCCGTAGGCCATGTAGGTCCAGCCGCGGCCATCATCGGCCTGATTCGCCTCGTAAAGGTCCAGCGTGTGCCGTTCAGGGCTGAGTGGCTCTAGGCGGCAAATTCGCCCTTCCAGCGTAATGCGGGACGGCCGCGGCCGAGGGGTCCAATGAGCAACCGGAAAACCGATCGGCTGCCCGAAAGCGTTGACATGATTGCTCATGATACCCCCGGCTGCTCAGCTGGCGCTGAGCTTAGGCATTCATCGACTGGAAGAACTCAGCGTTGTTCTTCGTCTGGCGGAGCTTATCCGTCAAGAACTCGATGGCATCGATCGTGCCCATCGGGCTCAAGATCCGCCGGAGGACGTACATCTTCTTGAGTTGGTCGCGTGGGACGAGCAACTCTTCCTTCCGCGTGCCCGACCGGGCGATGTCAATCGCCGGGAAGATGCGCTTGTCCGACGCCTTACGATCGAGCACGACCTCGCAGTTGCCGGTGCCCTTAAACTCTTCGAAGATGACCTCGTCCATCCGGGAGCCGGTATCGATCAGCGCGGTGGCGATGATGGTGAGCGAACCGCCTTCCTCGATATTCCGGGCTGCACCGAAGAAGCGCTTCGGCTTCTGTAGAGCGTTGCTGTCGACACCGCCGGTCAACACCTTGCCCGAAGACGGCACCACCGTGTTGTAGGCACGACCCAAGCGGGTAATCGAGTCGAGAAGGATCACAACGTCCCGCTTGTGCTCGACAAGCCGCTTGGCCTTCTCGATGACCATCTCGGAGACCTGCACGTGGCGGGTCGGCGGCTCATCGAAGGTCGAGGAGATCACCTCGCCTTTGACCGAGCGCTGCATGTCGGTCACCTCCTCGGGCCGCTCGTCGATCAGCAGCACGATGAGGTAGCACTCCGGATGGTTCGTGGTGATCGAGTGCGCGATGTTCTGCAAAAGCACCGTCTTACCGGTGCGCGGCGGAGCGACGATCAGCGCGCGCTGGCCCTTGCCCATAGGCGCGACGATGTCGATGACCCGCGCTGAAAGGTCTTTGTTCGTTGGATCCTCGATTTCCATCTTGAGCCACTCGGTCGGATAGAGCGGCGTCAAGTTGTCGAAATGGATCTTGTGACGAGCTTTCTCGGGATCCTCAAAATTGATCTTGTTGACCTTGAGAAGCGCGAAGTAGCGCTCGCCTTCTTTCGGGCTGCGGATGATGCCCTCGACTGTGTCACCGGTGCGCAGCGCAAAGCGCCGGATCTGCGAGGGTGAGACATAGATGTCATCTGGACCGGGCAGGTAGTTCGCATCGGGCGAGCGAAGGAACCCGAAGCCGTCTTGCAAGACCTCGACGACCCCGCTGCCTGTGATCTCGATCTCCTTGCCCGCGAGTTGCTTGAGCACAGCGAACATCAGCTCCTGCTTTCGCATGGTGCTGGCGTTCTCGACGCCGTGCTGTTCCGCGAAAGCCAGAAGCTCGGTGGGGGATTTGGATTTCAAATCTTGCAGTTTCAGTTCCGTCATGGAGTGACTCCAACCGGCACGGATGCTGAGGCGGGCGAGAGGTGAACCGGGCCGAATATTTTAAGTAACGGAAGGTGGCGCAGACAGGCGCCAGACGTTCGGTCAACCAGGAGGTGTGGGAAATCCAGGCAGATTACCGGCAACCCTCTCAGCTGCCGGCGACCGTTGTTCGACTCGTTATATAGCAGACGGAGCAGTTGAACAAAAGATGCGTCCTCTTCGCGCCTGTTAAAAAGGCTTCACAACGACGAGAACGACGATGGCAATCAACAGCACCGTCGGCACCTCGTTGATGTACCGGTAGAACCGCTGGCTATAGCGATTCTTGTCTGCGGCAAAGTCCTTTCGCCACTTGGCGAGCGCATGGTGGAGCGTGGTCAGGCCGATGACCAGGATGACCTTCGCGATGAACCAGCCATCATGGTACATGCCCCAGGCCCAGGCGAGATAAGGCCCTGTCAACCAGACCACGATCATCGCAGGGTTCATGATCACCCGGAGCAATCGCCGTTCCATCACCTTGAACGTTTCGGACTGCTCCGAGCCTGGAGTGGAGGCCGCGTGATAAACGAACAATCTCGGTAAGTAGAACAGCCCGGCCATCCAGGCGACGACAGCGATGATATGAAGCGCTTTGATCCAGAGCTCCACAGCGGATCACCCCTGATTACGGACGAGAGCAACAAGCCGCGCGACATTCTCTGGCGGCGTCTGTGGCAGGATCCCGTGCCCTAGGTTGAAGACGAACGGCCGTCCACTAAGAGCGCTCAGGATCTGGCGTGCCCGCGCCTCCAACGCTTCGCCCCCAGCTACCAGCAGAAGGGGATCGAGGTTTCCCTGCACGACGACTCCCTCCTCGTCCGCGAGAGAGACCATAGCTTCGAGCGAGAGGCCGGTGTCGCAGCTTACGCCATCGACGCCGGTGCCCCGAACGTAACGGGCTGTCTTCTCGCCCGCGGCCCTCGGAAAGCCGATGATCGGGATATTCGGATGGCGCGCTTTGATCTCGCGCACGATGCTTTTAGTCGGCGCAACAACCCACCGATCGAACTGATCGTCGGGTAAACCCCCCGCCCAGCTATCGAAGATCTGGACTGCATCCGCCCCAGCAGAGATCTGGCCGCTTAGGTACTGGATCGAGGTTTCGACCAAGAGATCGATAAGCCGCGAGAACGTGTCCGGGTCGCGGTACGCCATCAACCTGGCATCTGCTTGATCTGGAGAACCGCGGCCCCCAACCATATAGGTGGCGACCGTCCACGGCGCGCCGCAGAAGCCGATCAGGGCAACTTCTGGCGGGAGGGCTGCTCGCGTTCTCGCGACCGTCTCGTTGATTAGACTGAACTTAGTTCCGACCCGCAACTTATCAAGACGGGCGAGGTCGGCGGCGGAAGTTATGGGATCCAGCCGCGGCCCCTCGCCTTCTACGAAAGAGACGGTCTGCCCCAAGGCGTCTGCTACGACGAGGATATCTGAGAACAGGATGGCGGCATCCAATCCGAAGCGGCGTATCGGCTGAAGGGTGACCTCCGACGCGAGCTCAGGGTTGTAGCACAGGTCGAGGAAGCTGCCGGCTTGCTCACGCACCTTCCGATATTCCGGGAGGTAACGGCCCGCTTGCCGCATCAACCAGATAGGCGGCGGGACGGCAGGCTGACGCGCGAACGGCCGAAGGAAGAGCCGGTGACTACTTTGAAAAGAGGAATTTGGCGGTCGGTCGCGCATAACACCCAAATGAGAAAGTTTTTCAGATTCTTGCTGTTTTGACTCTTAGCGTGGCGGAAGTCGGTAATTTCACGCGATACACCGCCGCCCACAGCTTGCTACGGAACTCCAGGGCACCATACGAGATTTGGTGTGATCCGCGAGCGCAGCCTACTAGGCTCGATAAGTGCGTGCAGAGTCAATGTCATCCAGCCGCGCTCAAACGGGAGCTCTGGTCGAGACACCTGTTGAAAGGGCTTGGGGCAGACGTGCACAATCGGGTAATCCACGGCAACGGAAATCGGCTGCCGATCTGACGCGTATCGCATCGCCGGTGGATCGTTTTGTGGATCGCCGGCTGTCGTCACCTCGCCATCCGTCCCGTTCGCGAACGACTGTGCAAAACGGGAGATTTTGCCCACAGATGACTCACCGCCTCCCGAGCTACTTTCATTTGCATTTGGTTTCGGACTCAACCGGTGAAACGCTGACGACCATCGCCAAGGCGGCTTCGGTCCAGTATTCGCAGGTCCGGCCGATCGAGCACGTCCATCCGCTGGTCAGGACCACCCGGCAGCTCGACAGGGTCCTTCAGGAAATCGAGTCGGCGCCTGGCATTGTTCTCTACACGATCGTGAATCGTGAGCTGAGAGAGCGGCTCGAAAACCGGTGCCGTGAGCTGGCAGTCCCCTGCCTCTACGTCCTCGAGCCGATTATGCAGATCTTCGAGAGCTACCTCGGGGCGCCGCAGACGCCGATCGTGGCCGGGCAGCACGTGCTCGACGCCGATTACTTCCGCCGAATCGACGCCCTGAATTTCTCGATGGCCCACGATGATGGCCAGTTGCCCGAGGATCTCAATGAGGCCGACATTATTATCTTGGGCGTCTCGCGGACATCCAAGACACCGACGAGCATCTACTTGGCGCAGCGGGGGTACAAGACGGCGAACGTACCCATCGTCGCGAACCTTCCTCTCCCGCCAGCATTGACGGGAAATCACAACGCGTTCGTGGTTTGCCTCGTCGCCAGCGTCGATCGCATCGCGGAGATCCGGCGCAATCGTGTGCGGCTGATGAGCGACCGCAACCTGGAGGAATATGTCGACCGGGAGCAAATCGCGCAGGAGCTAACCTACTCGCGGCGTCTATGCGCCCGCTACGGCTGGCCCATTATCGATGTCACTCGGCGATCGGTCGAAGAGACTGCGGTCACGATTCTGAAGCTCTACAACGAACGAAAGCAGGCAAAGGAAGACGAACCTGCGGAGGAGACCAATGAGTGAAATCATCTCTCCGCAAACGATCGTGCTCGCTTCCTCCAGCCCGACGCGGCAAAGGCTTCTGCAGGCAGCAGGCGTCCCTTTCAAGGCGATACCCGCCTCGGTGGACGAGACGGCCATCCGAGAAACTCTGATGACAGAGGGCCAACAAATCGATCCGCTGGATGTGGCGGAGGTCCTGGCCCGGGCGAAAGCGGAGGATGTGAGTGCCAAGCACCCCGGTTGCGTTGTTATTGGAGCCGACCAAGTCTTAGCTTGTGACGGCCAGATCATCAGTAAGCCGCAGACCATCGATGCGGCGCGCGACACTCTTCTGACGTTGCGCGGACGGACCCACCAGCTTCATTCAGCCGTTGCAATTGCCGAGGATGGAGAGACGAAATGGGCGTTCACGGACACGGCAGACTTGACCATGCGGCAATTCTCCCCGGCATTCCTTGGAAAATACCTGGCTGCAACAGGTCGTGCTGTGCTGGACTCTGTGGGGGCCTATCAACTCGAAGGCCTGGGCATTCAGCTCTTTGAGCGCATTGAAGGAGACTTCTTCACGATCCTGGGCTTGCCGATGCTGCCTCTGCTACGGGAGCTTCGCGCTCGTAAGCTGATCCCGGAGTAGCTAGTGAAACGAGGGAGGTTAGGGGCATGCTCGTGATCGGCCTGACAGGCTCGATCGGAATGGGGAAGTCGACTGTTGCTGAGCGTTTCCGGCAGCTTGGCATCCCTGTCTGCGATGCTGACGAAATCGTTCGCGAGCTGTACGAGGGTGCCGCCGTTGCGGCCATTGAAAGTGCGTTCCCTGGCACGACATCAGACGGAAAAGTGGACCGGGTAAAGCTCGGGCAGGCCGTGCTCCATGATCCTCATGGATTGAAGCGCCTGGAAGCAATCGTGCACCCTATGGTGCAGGCGGCCGAGCGGGAATTCCTTCACAAGGCGGCCGAGCAAGGTGCTCAGATGGCGGTGCTTGAAGTGCCGCTTCTCTTCGAGACCGGGGGCGATGCCCGGGTTGACGTCACCATAGTCGTGAGTGCACCGCCCGAGGTTCAACGGGAGCGCGTCCTGGCCCGACCGGGTATGACAGCCTCCAAGCTCGAAGCTATTCTGGCGCGGCAAATGCCTGATTCGGAAAAGCGGCGACGCGCTGATTTCGTTGTGGATACGGGCGTGACGATCGAAGAAAGTCATGCCCAGGTAGATGCTATCGTCGAGCAACTTCGGAATCGCGGAGGTCGTGCCTATCAGCAATTCTGGAGCTGACAGGGGACGGTGCCGAATAAAGGTGGGGGGACTGCATGCTCCGGGAGGTTGTGCTCGACACCGAGACGACGGGACTCGATCCGTATCTTGGCGACAGGTTGATCGAAATTGGCTGCATCGAGCTCGTGAACCGCATCCCGACGGGTCGCGAATTTCACCGCTACATCAACCCCGAAGGCCGCGAGGTGCACCCAGATGCGGAGGCGGTTCACGGCATTTCCAACGAGTTTTTGAAGGACAAGCCCCCTTTTTCAGCAATCGTCGACGAATTTCTGGCCTTCATCGGGGATGCTGCGCTGGTCATTCATAATGCCAGCTTCGACATGGCGTTCATCAACATGGAGCTTGATCGCGCCGGGCGTCCACCAATCCCAATGGAGCGCGTCGTTGATACCCTGGCGCTGGCACGGCGCAAGCATCCGGCTGGCCCGAATACCCTGGATGCCCTTTGTAAGCGTTATGGCATCGACAACTCGAAGCGGGTGAAGCACGGCGCCCTGCTCGACTCCGAGCTTCTGGCCGAGGTCTACATCGAGCTGTTGGGTGAGCGGCAGGCTACGCTTGTGCTGGGGCAACAGAGTACTTCGGCCGCCGTCATCAGGTTCCGGCCCTCTGCAGCTCGACCAAGGCCAAAACCCCTTCCTCCTCGGTTGACTGCCGAAGCGGAAGCGCAGCATCGAGCCTTCGTCGCCACGCTCGGCGAGAACGCGATCTGGTGGCGATACCTACCTGCTGCGCAGGAACAAGCCAGTTGATAGTCGCTCGCGAAACTTATGACTTAGGCGCGGAGTCAGGCGCTTGCGCTGCCTGCTGCTGGGCCAGCTGTTGCTTCCGACGGATATAAAGGCTGCCGAAGTCGATGGGATCGAGGAGCAGCGGCGGGAAGCCGCCTTCGCGGGTGAGATCGGCGGCCAAGCGGCGCAGGAACGGAAAGAGAAGCAGAGGGCAGTTGATCAGCAGGAATGGCTCAAGTGCCTGGGGCGGAGCGTTCTCAATCCTGAACAGACCGGCATACACCAGCTCGAGATCATAGATGGTGCCGGCCTTATTGGTGGCGTGAGCCTTGAACTCGATTGCGCTCTCGTAAACGTCTTTGGCGACCGTGTGGGCGTTAACGTTGACCTCAATCTGCAGGTTCGGCTTGTCGCCGGGCACCTGCTGCAGCCGGCCGACGTTCGGGTTCTCGAATGACAAATCTTTGATGTACTGCCCCAGGACTCGGACCTGGAAAGTTGGCTGAGCTCCGGCAGCTTGAGAAGCCCCGCCGTTCCCGTTGTTCGGTTGGTCCGCCATCCGTCCTCTCCCTTCCACTCAGCTCGACCTGACCAAGGCTCGCTCGCCTGCGCTGGCTAACACGGCCAATGGCAACCCTGCAACGTCCAGGTCGATTTCAGGAAGCCTTTCCACCGTTCTATGACGTGTACGTACGGATGGTTACTTCGTCCGGCGCTCGTCGTCGGGGTCGTCGATTCGTGTGTACTCGCCCTCGATGATCGGACCAACCTTCTGCGGCCGGGAGCTTCCGCCGTTTTGGCTGTCTGGCCAACGATCCCTGGAAGTGAAGACGCGAATCCGCGTAGCTCCCGCCGTCGCAAACCGGCCGAGAGCCCAGACAGCAACCGCCCGCCTGACCAGTGGAATGAGTAGGAGGAGGCCGATCGTGTCGCCAATGAGCCCGGGCAGGATCAGAAGGGCGCCGCTGAAAAATACCAAGGTTCCTTCAGCGACCGGCAAGATCGGGGGATTGCCAGTTGCGAGCGCCTGACGGGCGCGCGTCACCATGGAAAAGCCCTCCCGCTTGACCACGAGAAGGCCGAGAACAGCTGTTGCTATAACGATTCCAATTGTCGCGGCGACGCCGATGTACTGGCCGACACGGATGAGCAAGGCCAGCTCCAGCAAAGGAATGGCGATGAAAACCAGCAGGAATACAAAGCGAATCATAGGCTCACCGCTTGCGTCCCGTCCGGTCTCTGCCTCGGCGGGCGGGACCAGCGGTCGAAGCATTCCGATTGGCTTGGGCGCGACTATGCCCTAATCTGGTATAGCGAAGGACCAACGGCCACGGCCTCGGGTACGCGACGTTTTCGCCGGCTCGGGCCCTAGACCCCGTTCTTGCTCCATCATACATCAAGGCAAACCCGGTCCTCGCCACGAAAGCAGCTTCACATGGATGGCACAATCGACGTCATTACGCTCCTGTTCCTGATCGTCGCAGTTGTGGTGGTCCTCAAGCTGCGCAGCGTTCTTGGCCGGCGTACGGGCGACGAGGAGGCCCGGTATCAGCGCCAGCTCCGAGCGCAGCAGGAGGCTAGAGAACGCGCTGCGGCCGCCAAGGGCAAGGTGGTAACTCTTCCGCGACGCGAGCGGGAAACTGCGACGGTGGGCGGCTCCGAAAGCGTTGCCGTCGCTGACGCGGAGACTCGCGTCAAGAACTTCGCGGCGGGTAATACGCTTATCGAGGAGGGGCTGCTGAGCATCGCCCGGGCTGACGCAACGTTTGATCCCGAGCATTTCCTCCGCGGAGCCAAGCAGGCCTATGAAATGATCGTGATGGCGTTTGCCGAAGGCAATCGCAAATTGTTGAAGGACCTGCTGAGCCGGGAGGTCTTCGACAGCTTCGTTGCTGCCATTGCAGAGCGTGAGAGCCGAGGCGAGCAGATCGATCAGAGCTTTGTCGGCATCAACAAGGCTGAGATTGTTGAAGCAGAACTCAAAGGAACGACCGCTCAGGTTACGGTGAAGTTCATCAGCCAGCTCATCTCGGCTACGCGTGATGCCGCCGGCCAGGTTATTGCCGGGGATCCTCAGCGCATTCGTGAAGTCACCGACATATGGACTTTTGCTCGAGAGGTGACATCGCGGAACCCGAACTGGCGGCTCATTGCGACGCAGGCTGCGAATTAACTTCTGAGTGGCGCGGCGCCCCGGGGGCCATTGGGATGAGGTCGTAATCCCGCCGGCACTACTCGATTACTGGCAGGCCATTGTTGTCCGGCAGGTCTGTTTTCCTCCATATGAGCATGTGATTGGAGGATCCATGGCCCGCCCCTCTGTTGTCTTCGAGCCCGTTCAGTTTTCCGATCTTCCCGGTTGGGAAGGCGACGATCATGCGGCTGCGCTGCGAGCGTTCCTGAAATCCAAGAAGCTCCTTGCGAAAAGCGCGCCCGATCTGGCGCGCGAGCTCGAGAACGCTGAAGGCGCTGATTGGCGGGCCGGGGAGGCTCGTCAATTTTTTGAGAGCTTGTTCACGGCCCACCGGGTGCTTCACAACAAGAGCCATGGGCTGCTGACCGGCTATTATGAGCCAGTGCTGCGGGGCTCTCGCACCAGGCACGGCCCCTTTCACGTTCCAGTCTACCGCTGTCCTCCTGATCTTGTGAACCTCGTCGACGATACGCTGCGAGGCACCGTAGGAGAGGCTCTGACGCACGCTCGCAAGACGGAGAGCGGGGAGCTCGTGCCCTATCCAACCCGTGCCGAGATCGAGTCGGGTGCGCTCGAAGGGCGGGACCTTGAGCTTCTTTACCTGGCCGACGCCATCGATGCGTACTTCATGCACGTGCAGGGGTCAGGCCTCATCGAGCTGGAGGACGGGTCCACCGTGCGTTTGAGCTACGACGGCAAGAATGGCCATCCCTACACGTCGATCGGTCGCTATCTCGTAGAGAAGGGCATTTTCGCGGTGGAAGAGGTTACGCTCGATCGCCTTATAAGCTGGCTACGAGCCGATCCGGAGCGAGCCCGGGAAGTCATGTGGCAAAACGCGTCTTACATCTTCTTTCGGGAACTCACCGAATCCGAACCCGATTCAGCACTGGGCGTGGACGGCGTTCCGCTAACGGCGGGGCGGAGCTTGGCTGTCGATGCAAGTATTCATGGTCTCGGGCTGCCGATCTACGTCGTAGCGCCCGATCTCTTGCACACCCCGGAAGGAGGCCCATTCCGACGGCTCATGATTGCACAGGACGTGGGCTCAGCGATCACAGGTCCTGAGCGCGGGGATATCTTCTTTGGAACGGGAAGCGAAGCGGGCCAGCGCGCGGGAATGACCCACCACGCGGGGAACTTTTTCGTGCTTCTGCCGCGCCAGAATAGTCAGGCTTTCGCATAGCTGTCATGAGCCGGCCAGGGCGACCAAAACGCTCGCAGCAGCGCCCGCTCACGCCAGAGGACCGGGCGCTATGGGAGGCTGTGGCGCGTACGCTGGAGCCGATACGCCGGAAGAAACACGCTCATCGAGAAGTGTCTGTTTCCTCGGTGGAGGAAGACGCCGAGCAGAAAATTTCGGCAGCCCTAAAGGAGAGGGCCGACGCATCAGCAACCGAGTCTCCTCAGCCTCTCCAGATCTCTCGACCATTGACTCGCCCCGCGCGCAAGCAGGAGCCGCCGCCACTTGCCGAGTTCGATCGGCGACGGGCCCGGCGCATTGCAACCGGGCAGATAGCCATTGACGCCCGGATCGATCTTCACGGCATGCGGGCAACTGAGGCTCGTGCCGCGCTCAGAAGCTTCATCTTCGGCTGCCATGCCCGCGGACACCGCAACCTGTTGGTGATCACAGGGAAAGGCGATGACGGGGATCGGCGCGACCGACCCTTCGAGCTATTCGAGCAGCCTGGGAGGGGTGTGCTGAAAAGGAGCGTACCTGGCTGGCTGGCCGAGCCAGACCTTCGCTCCGTCGTTGTGAGCTTCACGCAAGCTCATGCGCGGCATGGCGGCGAAGGCGCACTCTACGTGCAGCTCCGCAGCCGTCGAGCTAAAGACCGCTCCTAAATCTCAACCACACCGCGAGGTGAGATTCTGGACTGCCTTCGAGACCCCCATGAGGGAGAACGTATCTTTGGTGGTCGTGCCCTGCTCGGTCACCCCCTCGACCACCATCGTCGATCCGCGCTTCATGGCCTCGAGCAGCTTCAGCTCTTCGATCGGATTGTTCACGAAGGCACGATCCTCGTGCGTGAACATCGTGAACGTTTCGTTGCCGATCGTGACCTTTGCTTCGGACCCTTCCTTGAACTGGTAACCGATCTTGACGCTAAGCTCGGTCCGTACGCCTTCCTTCGGCCACGCTGAAATGTAGAAGTAGGCGGGTTCCCGATTTAAGCCGGCTGGCTCGCTCGACTGAGGTGCGCTGGCGGCGAAGCAAACGCGTTCGCCCGAGCCTTCATGTGAGTAGAAGTACCAATCGTTGAACGTGTCCACCAGCTTCGTCTGCGCGATTGCCGATGTAGCAGTCGCGATCACGAAGGCGGCGGCTGCACTTATGCGAAAGAACCCTCGCATCTCACCTCGCGCAATGGGAAGTACAGCTTGACCTTAGCCGAAAACTTATAGTGGTAAGCGGCGCTGCCTGTCACGATGATGTTTTGCGGAAGGCTTCCGCAGCACTCATCGGTCGTTCGGGAAAGTGCGCCAGTGTCTTGACCCGATCGTACATGACGATGGCTCCAGCCATGGCGACGTTGATGCAGAACGCCGTCGGAATCCGGACGACATAGTCACAGCGTGCCAACAGCTCTTCCGACAGCGAGCCTCGCTCTGGGCCGAGCACGTAGGCCGCCCGGAGTGGATGATAGAAGCTCGGCAGATCTATGGCATCCTCCTTGAGCTCGATGCCAACGAGCTTGCAACCCTCTGGCAGAACGAGGTCTTCGACCTTGGCCCAATTGTAATGCGGCAGGTGCCATTGTCCTTTCGAGGTGTCGGCTCGTGCCTCGAGGGCCTGGTAGGTTGCTCCGATCGTGAAGGTGAAGCTGGCGCCGAATGCGTGGGCGGAGCGCATCAGGTTGCCGAGATTGAGCGCCTTCGAGATGCGCTCGGCGCCTATGGCAAAGTACCCGCGGGGTTTGGGTGGCCAGGTCTCGCGTAGCCAGCTCGGGGTGCGTTCGTTCATTTGTCTCGTCGGTTGCGGCACCAATGGGCTGCGGGGTGAGCAAATTGCCTATACGTTGTCGCAAGTTAGCGATCGCGATGGAAAAGGAGGTGTCACATGCAAGCGGCAGTTTGCAAGTCCCTGATCGGGCCCGACGGGATCGTGATCGAGGACTTGCCCGTGCCGGAGCCTGGCCCAGGCGAGGCCAGGGTGCGTGTGAAGGCTATCGGGATCAACTTCCTCGATACCCTCATCACCCGCGGCAAGTATCAACATAAGCCGGAGCCGCCGTTCTCTCCAGGCGCAGAGATCGCCGGTGACATCGACAAGCTGGGTGACGGCGTGGAAAGGTTCTCCCCGGGGCAACGGATATGCGCCTATCTCGGTTGGGGCGGCGCGCGCGAATATGTGATCGTGCGTGAGGAACAGTTGATCCCTCTCCCCGAGGCCGTCAGCTACGAAGTGGCCGCGGGCATTAACGTGACGTATGGAACCGCTATCCACGGGTTCAAGGAGCGGGGGCGGCTGCAAGCTGGCGAGACGGTAGCCGTGCTGGGCGCCGCAGGGGGCGCGGGTCTTGCGGCCGTCGAGGTCGCGAAGCGGTTAGGGGCGCGAGTGATCGCCGTGGCTTCGACACCGGAAAAACTCGACGTGTGCCGCCAGCACGGGGCGGATCTTCTTCTGAATTACACCACGACTGATCTGAAGCAGGGATTGCGCGATCTGACCGGCGGCCGAGGGGTGGACGTCATTTATGATTGTGTTGGCGGTGACTATAGCGAGCCCGCGTTGCGCTCCATCGCACCGATGGGGCGGTTTCTCGTCGTGGGCTTCGCAGCCGGGCAGATCCCGCGCATCCCGCTCAACCTTGTGCTGCTCAAGAGCTGCGACGTGGTCGGTGTCCTCATGGGTCAGTCGGCGCTGCGGAACCCAAGGCGCCACCGAGAGAACATCGAGACCGTACTGAAATGGGTTGCAGCAGGGGAGCTAAGACCGCACACTCACGCTGCGCTTCCACTGACGGACACAGGCGAGGCGATCAGGATGCTGGATCGGCGCGAAGCTACCGGCAAAGTGATCATCACTGTGTAACCTGACCAAGTAGGCGCGCTTGTATTACCAATCAAAACCGAATAGGGCAGAGCTGACGCTTCAAGGATTGGGGAGACCACATGAAGAGGAAATTACTGACGGCATTGGCGGTGATGGGGCTTGGCGCGCTCTTCGCCGGACCCGCAGCCGCCCAATCCACGCAGTTGACGATCGCTACTGGCGGAACTGGTGGCGTTTATTACCCCCTCGGCGGCGGTCTCGGTAACATCATCACGCACGAGCTGAAAGGCGTGACGGCAACAGCCGAAGTCACCGGCGGCTCCGTCGACAATCTGAAGCTCGTCGGGTCCGGCCGGTCGGATATCGCGTTCTCGATGGTCGACGCGGCTTGGGATGCCATCAACGGCCAGGGCAAATTTTCGAGCAAGTTGCCACTCAAGGCTATTGCGGTCATCTACCCGAACCATATGCACGTCGTAACCATTGAGGGCACCGGCATCGAGAAGATCGAAGACCTCAAGGGCAAACGGGTTTCGACGGGATCGCCGGGCAGCGCGACCGAGCTGTTTGCCTTCCGCGTGCTGGAGGCTGTCGATATCAATCCTGACAAGGATATCACCAAGGAACGCCTGGGTGTCGCCGAAAGCGTAAACGCCATCAAGGATAGAAAGATTGACGCCTTCTTCTGGGTCGGCGGTCTCCCAACCGCGGCGGTGACGGACCTCGCGGCTACCCCGAATACCAAGATCAAGTTCATTGATATCGCGCACCTGACGCCGAAGCTGAACGAGAAGTACGGTCCGCTCTATGCCGAGGCGACTATTCCCAAAGAGACCTACGCGGGAATGGAGAAGGATGCCCAGAACATCACGGTCTGGAACATCCTTGCCGTGAACGAGAACATGTCGGAGGACATGGCCTACAACATTACGAAAATTGTCTTCGAGAAGCGGGACGAGCTCGCGAAGGTTCACAAGGAAGCGTTGAACATCAAGCTCGAGCTGCAGTCCACAAAGCGGTCCGGAATTCCCTTCCATCCGGGCGCACTCAAGTACTTCGCCGAGAAAAATATTAAGGTTGACTGATTAGTCTGACGCTTCTCGGAGGAACGCCGTCACCGGGCCTCAAAGCCCGGTGACTCGTTTCCGGTCACAACCGACATCACAAACCGTGGAGGGAGGCCACATTGACGGGCACCAGGGATGGCGCACCCGCTGCTGGAGTGACGAAGGACACCCCGGCTGTAGCTGATACGTCTGCCGAGCCGGATCTCAAAGTTATCGAGCAGTACATCGAGGAAGAGGAAGGCGCGTTCAATCGGCTCAGCGGCTTTGTCGGATCAGCGATCACGGCAGTCGCCGTCGCCGTTTCGCTCTTCCACATTTACGCGGCCTTCGACATTGTTCCGGCGCACATCCTGCGGCCCGTCCACGTTGCGTGCGTACTGTTCCTTATTTTCCTGCTCTTCCCGGTGACGCGGAGCATGCGTGATCGCATCCGGTGGTGGGACTGGGTGCTGGCCTTCGCGAGCGTAGGCGTCATCGTCTACATCCTGATGCAAGGCGAGGACTTCGGTGACCGCGCAATCATGCCGGAGCCGATGGATGAGTTCGTTGGCATCGTTCTCATCCTGCTCCTGCTAGAGGGCACGCGGCGCGCGACCGGCATAATCATGCCCTTCGTGGCGGTGGTCTTCATCCTCTACGCGCTCTTCGGAAATCATCTAGGCGAGCCCTGGACCCATCGCGGCTATACGCTCGACCGCCTCGTCGGCCACCTCTACATGACGCTGGAGGGGATTTTCGGCCCGACAGTGGATGTGTCCTCGAGCCTGATCATTCTGTTCACGATTTTTGGCGCCATTCTGCAAGTTTCGGGCGCGGGCAAATTCTTCATCGACTTCTCGTTCGCGGCCATGGGCGGAAAGCGGAACTCAGCGGGCCGCGCTGTCGTGCTGTCGTCCTTCCTGCTCGGTGGCCCATCTGGTTCCGGTGTCGCGACCACCGTTACGATCGGTACGGTGGCATATCCGCTGTTGGCGAAGGCGGGATACGAAAAGAACGCCGCTGGCGGGCTTCTATCTGCGGGTGGACTTGGCGCTATCATCTCGCCGCCGGTTCTTGGCGCCGCGGCCTTCCTCATCGCCGAGTTCCTCAAGATCTCGTACTTCGACGTGATCTTGATGGCGACCATTCCGACGATCCTCTACTACCTCGCGATCTGGGTCATGGTGGAGGTCGACGCCAGCAAGCACGGTGGCGGTGCCGAGATAATGGTCGAAAAGGGTGCGCTCTGGCGGCTGTTTGCTGGATATTGGTTTCACTTCGGTTCGCTCATCTCGATCATCGCGTTCTTGCTGCTCGGCTTCTCGCCCGTGCTGGCCGTGTTCTGGGCGACCATGCTGGCTGTAGGTGCGAGTGCGATCCGGTCGGATTCTGCGCTTGTTCCCCCCGTTATCGTTGTTGCCACGATCGCTGTGGGGCTTGTGCTCTCCTTGATGGGTTTGGGGGACAGCAATGTATTGGCGTTGACCACCTTTGTGGCGCTTGTGGTCACTGCCGCAGTTGGCTTGTTGATGCCGCAGGTTGCACCGGTTTCCGCCCGTCTTGTGCAGGCACTACGTGATGGCACGACCGGCGTTCTGAACGTAGCGGCAATCTGCGCTACAGCGGGCATCATTGTCGGCGTTGTGACCCTGACGGGACTGGCGCAGCGCTTCGCCGACATCATCATCGGCTATGCGCAAGGCAGTTTGCTGCTGACGACCATCTACACCGCAGCAATCGTATGGATCGTCGGCCTCGCTGTGCCTGTGACAGCTTCATACATCATGTGCGCGGTCATCGCGGCGCCGGCACTCATCAAGCTGGGTGTGCCCGACTATGCGGCCCACATGTTTATCTTTTACTATGCTGTGTTATCGGAGGTTTCGCCTCCGACGGCTCTATCGCCATTCGCGGCTGCGGCCATCACCGGTGGCAACCCCTACATCACAACGCTGCAGTGCTGGAAGTACACGATGCCGGCGTTTCTCGTGCCGTTCGTGTTCGTCATAGATCCGCTAGGCGTTGGGCTGTTGCTGCAGTTGCCCGAAGGACGAACCTGGGTCGATGTGGTCGAAATTACGCTGACAGTCGCCGCGGGCATCATTGCGTTCGCCTTCGCATTCCAGCAGTGGATGATCCGCAAGAACACAGCGCTTGAAACAGCACTCTTCTGGGCTGCCGGTCTGCTGCTCGTGTTCCCAGCTGTGGTCGAAGCTGTGCTGGCACCTCTGATCGGCCTCAAGCTGACTTCCGAGATTCCTGGTCTTGGCATCGCCTGGAGTGTGCCGCTTGGCTTGGCGCTGGGCGCAGCAGCTGTCGTGCTTCAGCTGCTGCGAGGACGGGAGGATCGGCCTGCCACAGCCTAAGAGGCTACCGATTCCTGATGGAATGGAATCTCGGCGCTCGCGGCGGCTATTCGGGAGGAAGCAAAGATGAAGCTAGGGCAGGGTGTTGCAGCAGTAGTCACTGGCGGAGCCTCAGGGCTCGGGGCCGCCACCGCTATTGCGCTCGCGGAAAAGGGCGTGAAAGTCGGAATTCTCGACGTAAATGAAGCTGCGGGGCAGGCTGTCGCCGAGCGGATCGGGGGCAAATTCGTCAGCTGTGACGTGACCAATGAGGAGAGCGTCGATGCGGCCCTCTCAGCCGTGCGGGCGGCCCACGGGCAGGAGCGCATCCTGGTCAATTGCGCGGGCATCGCGATTGCCAAACGCGTCGTGCGTCGAGTGAAAGAGACGGGCGCCATCGAACCTCATGATTTGGCCAGCTTTTCCAAGGTCATTCAGGTCAACCTGGTTGGCACTTTCCTGATGATGTCGAAGTGTGCCGCGGGCATGATGACTCTCGATCCACTCCCGCCCGATGGGGAACGCGGGGTCATCATCAACACGGCATCGGTCGCGGCGGAGGATGGGCAAATCGGGCAAGTCGCCTACTCGGCCTCCAAGGGTGGTGTCGCCGCAATGACCCTTCCAGTTGCTCGCGATCTCTCAAAGGATGGGATTCGCGTTTGCAGCATACTCCCAGGGCTGTTTGAAACACCGATGTTCGCAGGCCTGCCGGAGGAGGCGAGGAAATCGCTAGCGGCCAGCGTGCCGTTTCCCTCTCGCCTGGGCAATCCTTCCGAGTACGCCATGCTGGCCGTGCACATCTGCGAGAACGTCATGCTGAACGGGGCCTGCATCCGGCTGGATGGTGCCATCCGGCTCGCGCCTCGCTGAGTCGCGCGGGTGGTCCGCGCCTCCCAAGAAACCCGAAACCTCGGTCAAGCGTGCTTGGCTGCAAGCTGGTCGATGGCTTCGGCCAGCTTCACGTCTCGTTCAGTTAGTCCGCCCGCGTCATGGCTGGTCAGTGTGATGTCGACGGTGTTCCAGACGTTCGTCCACTCGGGATGATGGTTCATCTTCTCCGCGACCAGTGCGACGCGGGTCATGAAGGCGAACGCGGAGTTGAAGTCGGCAAATTTGAATTGCCGTGTGATGGCATCCCGGCCCTCGACCAGCCGCCAATGAGGTAGCCGAGCAAGAGCAGCAGCACGCGCGTCTGGGGACAGCTTCTCGGCCATTGATGCCTCCTCCGTGGTCCGAGCATGTAGCGGGCGGCTAGCCGCGGCTCACCGGTACTCGTCCTCAAACTCGGCGTACTGACCGCCCTGAAGCGTGTAAACGCTCTCGATGACGTAGGGGCCGCCCCCAACCTGTGGCTTGGATGAGAACAGAACAAATCGGCTCACCGTAAACGGCCGGGTCCGAAAACCACCGAACTTCTGAAGATACCGCGCGACGACATCGACGCTCGTATTCTTCAGGCGTGCGATGGTTACGTGTGGCTTGAACTTGCGCGTTTCCGGCTGAAGCCCTGACTTTCTGGCGGCCCGTTCGTTAGCCCGAGCCAGCGCATCCAGATCAGGATTCGGCTCGAGCCCGGCCCAGAGGGAGCGAGGCTCATTGCCTCCGAAAGCGCCCATGCCGGAAAATCGCAACTCGAACGTGGGCACATCGATCTCGCTTAGGGCGTCGGCGAATTCGGCGGCGGCCTTGTTATCAATGTCACCCGCAAAGCGCAGGGTTATATGGTAGTCCTCCGGTTCGATCCAGCGCGCGCCGGGCAAGGGCTGTCTCAGACGCGCGAGCTCCGCGCGGATGTCGTCCGGAATCTCGATTCCGGTGAACAGGCGGGGCATGGCAAAAATCTCCAATAGGCCTCGCGTCCATTCTCGGCAGTATTACAAAATAAACTTGCTCAAGTCGGTGTTCTTCGCGAGCTCTCCGACCCGCTCTTTGACGTATTCCGCGTCGATAACGACAGTCTGTCCAGAACGGTCGGAAGCATCGAACGAGATTTCATCAAGCACTCTTTCCATCACCGTCTGCAGACGCCGTGCACCGATATTCTCGACTGTCGAATTCACGTAGGCTGCGGTGTCCGCAATCGCGTCTATAGCGTCTTCGGTGAACTCGAGGGTGAGGCCTTCGGTTGCCATCAGAGCAACGTATTGCTTGATGAGGCTCGCTTTCGGCTCCGTCAGGATGCGGCGGAAGTCCTCGCGCGTCAGCGGCTTCAGCTCGACGCGGATTGGCAAGCGGCCTTGGAGCTCCGGTAGCAGATCGGAAGGCTTCGCCAGATGGAAGGCACCCGAGGCGATGAACAAAATGTGGTCGGTCTTGACCGGCCCATATTTGGTTGAGACCGTCGTACCTTCGATCAACGGCAAGAGATCGCGCTGGACGCCTTCACGGGAAACATCTGCACCAAACCGGCCCCCCTCGCTACGGGAGCAGATCTTGTCGATCTCGTCGATGAACACAATGCCGTTGTTCTCGACGGCTCGAATCGCCTCCTGAATGATCTGCTCTTGGTCCAAGAGCTTATCGCTCTCCTCGGCGATCAGGATGTCATAGCTGTCTTTGACCGTCACCCGCCGGGTCTTCTGCCGGCCGCCGAAGGCTTTACCAAGTAGATCACTCAGGTTGATTGCCCCGATGGAGCCGCCGGGTACGCCCGGCAACTCGAACATCGGAATGCCGCCCCCGGTATCCGTTACCCTTATCTCGATTTCCTTATCGTTGAGCTCATTGGCTCTCAGCCGCTTGCGGAACGCCTCGCGGGTAGCGGCAGAAGCATTTTCTCCGACGAGCGCATCGAGGACACGCTCTTCGGCCATCTTCTCGGCCCGGGCGCGGACCTCCCGTCGCTTCGTCTCCCGCACGAGGGCCACACCGACCTCGACGAGGTCGCGAATCATCGACTCGACGTCGCGCCCGACATAGCCGACCTCGGTGAACTTGGTGGCTTCCACCTTGATGAACGGGGCGTTGGCCAGCTTGGCAAGCCGCCGCGAAATCTCGGTCTTGCCGACACCGGTCGGCCCAATCATCAAGATGTTCTTCGGGAGAACCTCCTCTCTCAGAGACTCATCGAGCTGCTGGCGGCGCCAGCGATTGCGTAAGGCGATCGCGACGGCCCGCTTGGCCTCGTGTTGGCCGATGATGTAACGGTCCAGCTCGGAGACGATCTCGCGCGGTGAGAAGGTGGTCATCAGGATCTACCCAGCTCTTGGACACGAGCGTCAAGCGTCAGGCCGATCGGCATGATGTTCACTTGTCGCTCGGCAGGCTTTCCAAAATCAGGTTCCGGTTCGTGAAGACGCAGATGTCGGCAGCGATTTCCATGGCTCTGCGGGCAATCGTCTCGGCATCGAGGGGCTGGTCCAATAAAGCCCGGGCGGCCGCGAGGGCGTACATCCCGCCGGAGCCGATGCCCATGACGTGATCCTCCGGCTCGAGCACGTCGCCATTGCCGGTCAGCACGAGTGTCGTCGAGCGGTCAGCGACGATCATCATCGCCTCGAGGCGGCGCAGGTAGCGATCCGTGCGCCAATCCTTTGCAAGCTCCACCGCGGCGCGCATAAGCTGCCCGGGATACTGCTCGAGCTTGCCTTCGAGCCTCTCGAACAGCGTGAACGCGTCCGCCGTGGCGCCAGCAAAGCCACCGATCACGTCGCCTCGACCGACCGACCGCACCTTGCGAGCTTTCGACTTGATGACGGTGTTACCGAAGCTGACCTGACCGTCACCCGCGATGACCACCCGGCCGCCTTTGCGGACGGTCAGGATCGTGGTGCCGTGCCAGCCGGGTTCGTTGCCTGTTCGGAAAGTATTCATGGTCGATACTCAGCTAGGTTGGGTCAGCGGCCGGTGAAAGCAAGAGCGTGAACGGGTGGTCCGGCGGAATGACCACTATCCCGGTAGCGCGCAAGCTGATAGACGCCTGTTCTTGAACAATCAACCCGAGGGGTCATAGCCAAGTGTCTCGAACCGCCACGATCGAGCGCAAGACGAAGGAAACGGAGATCAAGGTTACCGTCGATCTCGACGGCTCCGGTCAGTTCGACATCAAGACCGGCATTGGTTTTCTCGACCATATGCTCGAGCAGCTCGCGCGGCATTCTTTGATGGACATCACCCTGCAAGCCAAAGGCGACCTGCACGTCGACTTTCACCACACTGTCGAGGACACAGGCATTGCCCTCGGTCAGGCGGTTGCCGCCGCCCTCGGCGAGAGGAAGGGCATCACGCGCTTTGCGGACGTGCACCTCGCGATGGACGAGGCCCTGACCCGAGTGG
>QGVC01000697.1 GCA_003242645.1 Pseudomonadota bacterium | reverse complement strand
CGCGCCGGTCGCCAAGCGAAGGCCGTTGTGGACATATCCGAAAGGAGCCCGCGATGGAAGAACCGTTTGCCGACCCGGCCGCCATGACCCCGCACAAGCGCCGCCAGGAGATCACCGCCATCCTAGCCCGGGGCGTGTTGCGCCTCCGCCAGGCAGCCGTCCGACAACCTGAGTGTCCAGAACCTCGGAGGGGATGAAGAACTTCTCGCTCAACTCCTGCTGCCACTGCTTGCGGAGCATGGCGGGCACGACAATGAGAATGCGCCGGCGGCGTTCAGCCCACTTTTGAGAAAGCACGATACCTGCTTCGACCGTCTTGCCCAGTCCGACTTCGTCGGCCAGGATCGCACCGTTGGTGAACGGCGAACGCAGAGCGAAGAGAGCGGCGTCGATCTGATGGGGATTCAGGTCAACCCGCGCATTGGCAATAGACCGCGATAGCGCAGCTATGTCGCCCGCGGACCCGCGAAGGGTCAAGGCGTGCGCCCAATACTGGCTGTGGTATGCGGTGTTCATTCTCTCTATTGCCCTCGCACCGGTCCTTGCACAGCCGCCTACTCCTTCTCTTCTTCTTCCGCCGATGCGACGGTCCAGATGCGCTTGAGCGGAAGCTCTGCGCGAAGGTCTTCATCGAGCTTGTCGTAGTTGGCCAGGAACTGGTCGATCAGATCGTTCTGGTCCCATAGCCGGACTTTGAAGAACAGGCGGCTGGCCTCTCGCTTGATCGTGGGCTTGAATCCACCCCAGCACACGAGCAATCCCTGGTCGGCCTGCACGTCCTGCATCGTGCCGACGAGTTGGTCCAGGACCGGACGCTCAAGCGGAGTAGCTTGACTCTTGACTTGCACGCAGATACGCGGGCGGCCGAAGCCGAGCGTATCCGGGGCGGCGAGGATGTCTTTGCCGCCATCCGGGCCCTTATCGCTGTGGTAAGTGGTGAAGCCTTGGGCCTGAAGGATTGCCTCGACGAGGTCCTCCATCCCGTGATTGCTGAACTTGCTGATGATCAGCCTGGCGATCTGGTCGCGTGCGATTTGCTCAAGATCGAACTCGCCGCCGGTTTCCTCGTCGGTGACTCCTTCATCTTCCGCGACCGGCTTGGCCTTGATGCCGACCGACTTCCAACCGTTCGTCTGCATGGCCCGAACGCGAGCTTCAGCATCGTTGCGCTTGATCTGGCAGATCGTGGTGAATGCGCCCAGAGAGTTGAGGATGTCCTGATCGAAGTTGGTGCGGGGAATATCGGTTTCAAGCCACTTCACCGTGCGGTAGTGATAGTACGGGTCTTTGGCGTTGGCCACGAAGGTGTACTGGCCGGTGATCTCGCCGACGTGGATCGTCTTGCGTTTGCTGGGCACACAGACCCAGTCGCCTGGCGACATGCGGTGGATGAACGCCCAAATCTGGCCGGAGTTCTGCACGCGGTGGAAGTGCTTGAACTTCGGGTAGACCTCGGCGAGCACGGCCATCAGGTCTTTGCGGTCTTTCAGCTTGCCGAGGTCGCGGTCCAACCCGCCCCAGGTGAGGTAGATGCGATTCTCTTTGAGGAACTTGTCCTCATGCTCGCAGTGCCGTCCCGATCTGTTGAGCCTTAGTGCCATTGGTCGTCACTC
>QGVC01000696.1 GCA_003242645.1 Pseudomonadota bacterium | reverse complement strand
AGCTTCGGTAACAGTCGCAAGACTGAGATGAAAGGCCCGGCGTTGATTATCGAGCAACTCAAACTGGCGAGCGTTGCTATTCAGGATTGCCCGACCGATCTGTGACATGAAGCCACGATCCTGTCTAAAGGTCCCGGTAGCGAAGCTCGTGGCGAAACTCGCGTCGCTTTCTGTTAAGCGCTCCGCGAAGTAGCGAGGTAATCCTTCCTCGATGTCCTCGCTAGATATCGTGAAGATGGGGTAATTGATGGCCAACTCCCTATTCGGCTCAACCACGTACGGATGTTTCAGAAGTCCTGTCGTGAACAGCACCATTCCATGTACGGCCGCGCTGGAATCCAAAACCGCAGAGTGACAGGAACGGCAATACTCAACATAGCCGCGCACCTGATCCGACGGGTGGAGTTCTTGGACGCCGCGGCGCTCGATAAGTCCTTCGGCTTTACCAGGTCGATCTTGATTGGTCTCCCAGTCCTTGAGCTCTATCACGACCGCGCTGGGGCGTCCTTTATGACGTCCTAATAGAACGACATCACACCACGAAGCCGAGCCCGGCAGTTGATACTCCAAAGCAGCATGATGCTCGCGACGCTCAAAATGTATGTGTACTTGCGCGAGCCCGGGCGCGGTCAGGGCCTGCACCAGCTTAGGTAGCGAGTGCGCCCAGGCATGTCTCTCATTCTCGCCTCCGCGCCCGGTGTGCTCGGTAAGCTCCTCTATGAGTGTAGACAAATCACTTTGTACTCGGTCGCGCAACTCTTTGACCGTCAGCAGCAAGGCTGCCTCCCATCCGAACGGTTGGTTTGATTAGAGATCGGTGTATTTCTTCGCGTTCCCTCGCGCCTTCTCTATCGAATACCTCTCCGCGTTCTTTGCGATCTTCTCGTGCGTGGCTTCTAACAGGTCGACGTCAAGCTTGTCCGCCAGCCGGACTAGGTAGATGAAAACATCAGCGATCTCTTCGGAGACCTTGTGCTTTTCCTCGGCGGAGAGGGTGCGACTCTGTTCCTCCGTCAACCACTGGAAACGCTCCAGCAACTCTGCCGCCTCAACGACCAGCGCCGACGCCAGATTCTTCGGCGAGTGAAACTGGTCCCAATCCCGCTCGGCAGCGAAGCGGCGCAGGACCTCTCGGACCTCCCTTACGTCGTCGTTCATTAATCCAGTGCCCCGTCACGTAAAAACCGGTCATCGACTCACGATATCTGCGGCCGACCGTTCCATTCGCACCCAGCGCGTGAAAGATACGACCCACGTTGAGCTTTGTCGACATTGACGAACGAGCGGAACTGCTACGATCGACACCTGATTTGCCCATGCTCTGTCGCGCTCGGCACTGTCGACAAACGTCTGTCTTCAAACATACGTGCAGCTGTGCAGGCTAACGTACCCATCACAGTTTCGCCATCCGCAGCACACAATCTTCCTACGGTGACAGCTATCCGTCAGACAAATGGGAAGGCAACGCAGACGGTGCTTGAGCAGGCAGATGTGCTCTCGAATGCGTAGGCGCAGGGATGAGCGGCGTTGCGCGTTCCTACTCGCTGTCTACAAGTGCAGGTTGTGCACGTGGGTTGTAGTGAAGCAACGCGTGAGTGGCGGATTGTAAGTGG
>QGVC01000233.1 GCA_003242645.1 Pseudomonadota bacterium | reverse complement strand
CTCTTGTACTGGACTCTGCTTCGCAATGGGGTCGAACACGTCGATGGATGCGGCCGAGAGTTGGAGGACGAAGACGCTCCCTCACATGAGCGGAAATGGTCCGAGCTTCGGTGGGGAAAGCGTCGCGAGACCCAGAATGTCTTCTATCTTCACGGGGCCCTCCCCTTCTTTGATACCGGTGTCGATATAGTCAAAGAAGAGTATGACACTCACCAGTACCTACTGGAAAAAATCACCACCCGGATGAGCAAAGGCGAGTACCCAGTCTTTGTCACCGCGGGAGATGGCAATCAAAAGCTTGCTCACATCCGGCATAACCGCTATCTGACGTACTGCTACGATACTCTCTGCAGTATCACAGGCTCGCTCGTAACCTTTGGCTTCGGCTTTGGCGAGTATGACGAACACATCCTCAGGGCAATCCGACGAGCCGCAACACCTCATGGGAGACGAACGGGGAACGCGAATGAGCCTCCGAGCTTGCTAAGCGTATACATCGGCGTCTTCTCCGAGTCCGACGTTGCTCACATCCGTAAGATTCACCACCGGTTCGGATGCAAGGTACACATCTACGATGCAGCAACAGTGAACGCATGGGGTAAGAGTGGCAGATAGCGTGGGGAGCGAGCTCGCCACCACCGCGCCGGGTGGCGCCTCATCACGATAGGTAGCCCCGTACGAGTCACGCGTGCGACGTCGCACCCGGTTCTCGGGACAATGCGCGAGTCATCACCTCAGTGACTTACCCGAGATTCGTCCCGTCGTACCGAATGATGTTTTGGCGACTGATACGCGCGTTGTACCGCTGCGCGGGCATGAGCCCCCGAGGTCTGTACGCCAGCCACTCCAGAGCGTAAGCCAGGCATTCGTCTACGAGCACGCGTGCGTACGTGAGGCGCTTCGTGACTCCGACAACGTTGATGCCACATCCCCAATTGGATCTGCAGCCGTGCTCGATGTGCGATCAGTCGCTGCCGACCCGCGCACCGTCTTCAAGACGGTCAGTGACCGTCTTGGTCAGCTTTCAACTAGAGGCAGACGACGATTGAAGCCGGACTCGTCGCCTCATGAAGCTTGGGAGGAGTCGATCAACAGCGACCTTCACTCCCATTGTAGATGACGTTATCAGCGTGCAAAAGGAGCGGAAGATCCACCAGTTGCCTCAGCAGACGGTGCCACCAACGTCTCGTCACGGACGTGCCGCTCCGCCCCGCGCCACCTCGATCACACGCTATCGTTCATGCGGCCGCTCGATGCCCCGCGGACATCACGACCGTATCGCCACCCGTTCCAGCCTCTTCCGCGACATGCCTTTCGATCAACCCACTTACCTCCCGATTCTTATAGAACTCCGCCCGAGAGAAACCGCACGCTCTTGAGATAGCCAGCTTGTTTACCTTGCCGCACCAGCGTGGCAGGGGTCTTCCAGAGTTGCGGAGTTCGTCCAGGTACTGTCGAAGCGCTCCGACTGCGTCCCTTACGACCCTGCCGAGCAGTTGCTGCTCCTCTCTGTCGTACTGCTCTAGCTCGGTCATCACAGCCCGGAAACAATCGAACACATGCCGACCGAAACCGCAGGCCTTGGCTATCTTGAATTTATTCGGCTTCCCGCCACGCCGTGGCAGTCTCCCACCTGTCGTGCGAAGTCGATCGCAGTACTCATGAAAAGCGCGCAGATAGCGCGCCTCCCTGCCCGTTTGTCGCCTTTCTTCCCTTTCTGCAACTTCCGCCTCATAGAGACACTTCAATCTATGTGCCGCCTCGCGCGAGACAATTGGTTGAACTGGACCACCATTGGGGCGTTGAAGGGTGATGACGGGTATCGCGTTGTCTCTGCATCGACGCCACAGACCGGCCGACGAGGAGCCCAGGACCTTAACCAGCCGTGCCAATGGCACATACGTTTGGTTGAAACGTTCGATAGAAGCAAGCGAAATGCGAATAGAGCCCCCGGACTTGATACTCTCGAGCAAGGCCGCCTCAACCGCTCGCGGTACAACGGCAGGATCTAGGCCAGTTCGTGCAGCGGCCTCAGGCAGCGTGCACGTTCCACCGTGAACGAGTATCTTCTGCTCAGTGAGGACAGCTTCCACTTGCTCCTTGTGAAGCAGCAAGTCACCAAGCGTCGGTCCTTCGCGCCCGACAACAGCGATCCGTCCATCAAGCATACCCGCAACGATCGATGCCTTTGCCGCAGCGCTCCTCGGCTTCAGGCGCATCAGGTTCTTGAGGCTGACGGCACTACCGTCGTACGAATGATCTTGTGGCAGGTGAAGCGCTCGCAACCGAAACGCCTCCACATCATCGAGATGCCATGAGCTATGGCGGCCCGTGCGAGGTTTGACCGGGAAGACACCCGTGTCTCGAAGGTACTCGAGCACGCTGACGGGAAGACCAAGCTTCCTTCCGGCTTCCCGTATAGTGATCACACCGCTGGAGGGGACTGGCAGCTGGCTCCTCTCGAGATCTACAACCGTTCGAGCACGTTTTCCGGTACCGACCTTCTTCGCGACGATGGCTCCACTCGCAGTCAGCCGATTCAATGTCGGCCTCCACAGGCGATGTCGGCGTGCAAGTTCGGACTTCGATACGAATCGCGCCGCAGTCTTATCCCGCTCACGGAGAAGCTTTTTATCAATAAAAGCACGACCCCAATGATGGATACCGAACGCTATGAACTCTTCTTTGAAGAACCCCATATACGCAGCAACTGACCCGTTCTTGAAGAGGGTTTCGTAAAAGGGCCGAAACTGCCGCCGCAGCCCCATCGCAGAAGGATCTTGCTCGAGGAAATGATTTCCGAGGTTTGCGAGCATACGGTGGTAGTTCCGCGGCCAATCCGCGAGGATCTGAGCTGCCGCCGCGATTGTTCGTTCCCAGTCACCTGTGCCTTCTCGACGGCTGCGCAGCATGTAAGTCCCCAGAACTTCCAGCAGGTACAGGAGTGCTCGGAGCGGGATCCGCTCGAGAGCTTCGATTGGAAAGGCGGAGGGATTCGATACTGCGGAGAGCGCGTTTCCATGCAACTTGTCCCGCAGAGCCCGCATGAGCTCGACGGTAACTCCGTCTACGCACTGCAAGCCATCTGGAGACAGGGTTGCGCCACAGGGGCACTTGAGCAAGCCTGGCCGACGCCACCGAATGCCCGCACCGCAAGTTGGGCAGGCTCGGAGAACCGTGGTTTGATGCTCCGGACATGCGACCGCTGCGCGCAGGTCCCAGAACGCATCGATGTAACCCAACGTTTCCACGCAGACCGGACATAGCGCCGGCTGCCGCAGACGCAACGGGGTGTGCACCAGCGATCGTCCCAGGTCGTGGTTAAGAATCTTGAAGCGTGCGCTACGACCTGAACCTAGCCGGTACGCGATGGCGGAAAGCTCCTCCGGCCGACGACCTACGATCTTCGCAATTTTCTCATAAGGGAAACCCGGAATCTGATCCTGACCCCTCCCGAGCTCCGCCAGTACGAAGAGATGCGTTGGACTCGCGTATCCGTTGCCTTCGGACACACGGAGCACATAACCGAGAAGGCTTTCCGTTGCCATGGGTGCGGGCGTATGAACTAGGAGCGACACGACGTCCTTACCTCGCAACCACCTGCTGGAACGTTTCTCGCTTATTCGAGAAGCCCACCCTACTCCTGCTTGTCCGCCCCCGATTCTCAATCGCTGGCGTACCAAGCGCCATCACCGCCGCCAAGAGTTCCTCCGTAGGAGATGTGTTGAAGTCACGACTGAACGGGCTCATCGTCGAGCCACCGCTCTCTCGTTTCCAGACCGCCTGCTGATGCGCCCGCGCAAGGTCCTCGAGCGTCACGGCACGCCGCCCCTCATCCAGCGCATTCCATACCGCCTGCCTCAGGAGCTTCGTCAGGTACCCCATAAGCCCACCGGTGCCACAGAAGAAGCGAAACGCAAGCTCCGGGGCGTGGAGCTCAGGAACATCGAAGTACTCGCTCATCGCCTCATGGAATGCCGCCAAGATGCCGATGAACTCTGCTCGATGCTCCTCCAGCTTCCAGTCAAACCGATGCATGGTCACCGGTGCCAAGAATCTCCCCGCCAACTGTTCGTTCTGATCCAGCACTGCACGGCAGTCCGGTAGCCCGGCAACAACGAGCGCCACTTTCGCGTCATCCACCAAGATCTTCAGCCAATCTGCAACATGGTGCATCACCTTATGGGATGCCTTGTCATAGAAGTGCTGAAACTCATCGATCATCACCATCTTGGTGTTCGCGTTGCGCATCAACGTGCGAAGGCGGTTCGTCTTCTCGATCTCAGAGCCCGCGTGCCATCGGGGATCCCCGATCGCTTGCAGCATCAGCGCCGCCAGTCCCTTCACCGTAGGTTTCGACGGCGTCTTGACGTACAGGATGGGAACCGTGAGGCCGTCGGCGTCGCGGCGCGAGGGATGCTCTGCGTAGCACTCTTCCAGTACCCGGCTTTTGCCCGTACGCGATTCGCCGAGCACCGCCATGCAGATTGGTTCCGCTGCGCCTTCGGCGTACTCGAAGCACTGTTTCAGGCGCGTACTGGCTTCCCTGAAGGCGGTATGTGGTACCAGAGTGTTTTCGATGATCGATCGCGCGACAAACATCCCGTTACTCCTCCGATCCGTCTGTAAACAGCTTGGTGTTACGCACGCGGTAACTGGGCTTGAACAGTTTCACCGGCGTACTTGTCGACACCGTGATCGGCGAGCGCTCTTCGGCGAGTCGCGTTTCCTGTGGCTGCACAGGCGCACTACACTCCGATGGAGCCGGAAGCGCCGCCGGAACGACGCGCGCTGGCGTTGAAGGAGATGAGGACGACAGTCCTGATTCGCTCAGATAGCGCGCGATCTTCTTTCGTGTTGCACGCCTCTTTAGGCCGTACTCCGACTCGATTATCTGAGCAATGCGCACCTTCGCCTGCAGCCATGTCTCCGGGCAGGAGCGATTGAATTCGCGGGACGCGTACCGCTTGCAGACCTTGTGCTGGTAACGCGAAAGCCCCTGGGCATACTCCTTGTCGAGGCACTCGACCGTGATGGGCTCGCCCGTGTCCGGCGCCAACACGATGATCCGGCCAAGGTCTGCGTCGTCGACGCGAACTTCGACATCAAGCGTGCTTCCGAGTCGGCGACGCAGCTTCAGCAGCTCTGGGGAGTTGTAGAAGAGCCCATCGAGCTCGATCCCCTTATGGCTCAGCCGTCGCCCTGCGCTGCGGCCAAGGATTGCATCCAGGCGTGCCGGGTCATCGGGCAGCAGAATCTGGTCCGGCGTGATCGACGCTCTCCAGACCGCCACGGGTGAAAGGTTGCCGAGCCCCCGATGAGGTCGCTGGTGGTAAACGTCGCACACCCATGTGTAGATGATTTCTCGGAAGGTTGAGAATCGTAGAACGGCATGCTTTACCGGGTCGTACTCCTCCTTTTCGAGAATGTTTGCGAATGTAGTGCCCGGCACCCCGTGCGCGACCTCGCGGTTGCAGGTCCCGAGAAAGCGCTCAACGTGTGGTTTGAACCAGGGCTTCTTTCGGGGCGCGTAACGAAGCTCAATCCCGAGTGAGAAGGCTGCGTTCTCAAGGCTCTGGCTGTGGAACTCGCGCCCGTTGTCAACGAGCAGCGTCGACATGACGCCGTACGCTTCCCATTTGTTTTGGATCCCGGGGAACCCC
>QGVC01000232.1 GCA_003242645.1 Pseudomonadota bacterium | reverse complement strand
ATGCCGACACACTGTGCGCACCGTCGAGAACGCCGCTATGGACACCGTCCATGACCGAGAATGGCTTAACGACGGCGCCAGCGTTCAGATAGTCGATTTTAAGCCGCCCTTCGCCCAGTTCGTTCACGATTTTCACGAAATCCTGGGCCATCTCATTCAGCATGTCCTGGGCACCCCAGGCGCCCTGCATCTTGAGCGTGACCGTTTCGGCGCGCGATACCTGTGGCATCGCGATCGTTGCCGCGCCAGTCACCGCGGCGCCGGCGAGGAACTTGCGCCGGGTGGTCATGGCCTTGTTTTTCTTGTCGGTCATTCTCGGAAAACCTCCCTAGTTAAGAGTGTTAGCGCTTTGGGTTAAGACTGCCGGTCCATTGGCGCAGCAGCACGGTACTCACTTTGCACAGTCGGTGAGTTTCGACAAGCACCGATACTCAGCACTGCTTCATAAATCTGCGAGTACGCTAGACTAAGGTCTTAGGATTTCGTCCAGCCCCCGCTCCACTTCGTCGCAGGGCCAACAAAAATCGGCCGCGGCCTCCTCAAGCCCACATTTTTGCCCAACTCACCCCCAACTCACCCCCGGAACAGTGTCGCGCCAGCAACGAGCCAGGTCCGGTCCTCACCGACCGATCTGCCGAGACCAGCGAGCGTCGAGAAAAAATCCCGAAAAAGGAAGAAAATCATGAGCATCGACGATCGTAGCCTGCACTTTTCGGGCAATCGAACCGGGGTTCTTCTTATCCACGGGCTCGGTGGCACGCCGATCGAGATGCGCTTCATCGCGGTCGGGCTCGCGCGAGCCGGGTACACGGTTTCCTGCCCACAACTTGCAGGCCACTGCGGCAGCGCCGACGATCTCAGGGCTACGCGCTGGCAAGACTGGTACGCCAGCGTCCTCGCGGCTCACGAAAAATTGCGTCAACACTGCGATGTGATCGTCGCTGGCGGCCTCTCGATGGGCGCAGTCATGGCGCTGCGTCTTGCCGCCGATCGGCCGGACAGCGTTCACGGCGCTGTCCTCTATGCGCCGACGCTGAGGCTGGATGGCTGGTCGATCCCCTGGTACGCGAGATTGTTCCGCCTCGTCCAGCAGAGGTGGGTGGCGGATTTGTTCGATTTTACCGAGCGGGATCCCTATGGCATCAAGGACCCGCGTGTTCGGGGGCTCGTGACGGCGGCTCTCGAGAGCGGCGACAGCTCCCAGGCAGGGCAGCTCAGCACCCCCGGCAGCTCCATGCTGGAGATGCGGCGGCTGGTCAATTCGGTGCTTTGCTCGCTCAAGAGCATTCGGCAGCCCGTTCTGCTGATGCATCCGCGTGAGGATGACATCGCCAGTCTCCGCAACACATTCCACCTGCAGAAGCATCTCGGTGGGCCGGTGCAGGTGACCGTCCTCGACGACAGCTATCACATCATCACGCTCGACCGGCAGCGTGATCTCGTGCTCGAACGGACACTCCGGTTCGTGGCTGACGTGCGCAGGCACGTGGAGGAGATGGCAGCGGAGCCGATGCGCTCTGCCGAGATCAGCTCGTTCCGCGGCGGCAACCCGCTGCCCGCGGTGTGAGCAAGCGCGAGGTGTGTCGCGCGGAACAGCCCGCCAACCTGGAGCCAGCCATTCTGTCAGGCATGGGAGCGCAACAAGCGGCGCTTCACGCGAAGTCTGACGGAATGGAGCACGGAGATGGTCCCTAAGCTGGCGACGACGAAAACCTTTGCGATTGTAATGGGTCTTTTCGCAGGCCTTTCGCTGTCGGCTCCCGCTGCCGAGGCGGGCATGCGGATCTACGTCGGCTTCCCGGTTGGCGGCTTCTACGTGGGCGGCGGTCATTACCACTACCATGGCCACAAGTACCACTGGTGGCGATATCACAAACTGCACCGCTTAAGGGCTATCGAAGCCGAACGTGCGCGGAAGGCGGCGCGGGCGGAGCAAAGGCGCTTAGCTGCTCTCGCTGCGGCCAGGAAGGCAGCTGAGGCGCGCCCCGAAGTTGAAGTGAAGGAGCCTGAGGTCGCCGAGATCTCGCCGGTTTCCGTGCCTTTGCCGGTGAAGAAGCCCGATAACGCGAAAGTGAATGATCAGGTGGCGCTCACGACTGCGGCAGTCACGCCGGCCACAGAGCCGACGCCGCCGGGCGAGGAGCCGAAAAAGCTCGAGTGCAAACGCTACTTCGCCAATGTCGGGCTGACGATCACGGTTCCGTGTACTGAATGACGTAGCCAGCAAACATTAAGGGCCAGACCTGCCACAGGTCTGGCCCTATTCATTTGCGTTCGACCGCGGGAGCTGAAAGCCTCGGACGATCAGGCGTGGCCCGCGGCGTTCACGAGATGCATCGGGTCGATTCCCAGCTTGGACAGTGCCCGCTCGTACTTCTCCTCCACGTCGAGGTCGAAGATGAGATCGAGGTCCGCCTGACAGCTCAGCCAGCCGTTGGCGTGAATCTCGCTCTCGAGCTGTCCTGGTGCCCAGCCGGCGTATCCGAGGGCCAGGATTGCCTTGTTCGGCCCCTCGCCTGCGGCCAGGGCCTTCAGGATGTCGATCGTGGCGGTAAGGCAGACCTCGTCACTGATGGGCAAGGTCGAGGAAGGGGTGAAGTAATCCGAGCTGTGCAGGACGAACCCGCGCTCCGGCTCCACGGGGCCCCCGACATGGATGGCCATGCGCAATACTTCCGGGGGAATGTTCGCCTCGCTCTCCTCGTCGAGTAGTTGCAACCGTTCGAGCAAGTCCGCGAAACTGAGGTTTGGGGCGCGCTGATTGATGATGAGCCCCATCGCCCCCTCATCCGAATGGGCGCACATGTAGATGACCGAGCGCGCGAATCTCCTGTCGGCCATCGCGGGCATGGCGATGAGCAGCTGCCCATCGAGGTACCCGCTGTTCGTGAACTTTCGTGGCTGCCGTCGTAATGTCATTTCAAAAGTCTAGCCTCAGGCTCTACCACCTGTGAAGCATTCAATTTGAAGGCACGCCGAAAGCCGCTTCACAAGTCAAATTGATCGTGACTTGCTCGACACTCAACCTTCGCTACATAGGCATGAGTCGCCGCGAGGCAAGAGGACGAGATTGGCGCCCCATGGTCGTCTTGCGAATCACAGCCGCCGTCCTGGCAGGGTTCATGGCGCTGAGCCTTCAGGCCAGGGCCAGTCCGCTGGCGACACCATGGGTTGAGGCGCACGGGGCGAAGGTCCGGCTGGTCGCTGGGTCGGTCGCATCGAAAAGCGGTGAAAGCCCCGCCGTTCTTGCGGGCCTCGCAATCAGCTTGCAGCCGGGCTGGAAGACCTACTGGAGATCGCCCGGAGACGCCGGGGGGCTTCCACCGCACTTCAACTGGTCGGGATCGGTGAACCTGTCCGAGGCCAAGGTCCTTTATCCGGCTCCGAAGCGGTTCAAGGACTCGGTGGGGGATTCGGTCGGCTATTCGGGGGCCGTCGTGTTCCCCATCGAGGTGCGCCCCAAGGATCCTGCCAAGCCCGTCGAGCTACGGCTCAACCTGTCGTACGGCATCTGCCGGGACATCTGCGTGCCGGCGGAGGCCCAGCTTGCGTTGACCTTGCCTGCCAATGCGACTGTTCCAGGTTCGCCAGAAATTGCTAGCGCACTCGCGGCCGTGCCTCGCGGCCCTGGCGAGCGGCGGCCGGGCGATCCGGAGTTGGTGTCGAGCAGGGCTCAACTCGAGGGTGACCGGCCGAAGCTGATGCTGCAGGCCCGTTTCCCCGGATCGGCGGCCTCGGCCGATATGTTCATTGAAGAGACGGATGGCGCGTATGTCCCACTCCCCACAAAGGTTGCGGAAAGGGACGACATCGTCAGCTTCGAGGTGGATCTGTCGGAAGCCGAGCCCAAGGAGCTGCGGGGCAAGACGCTGCGCATCACGATGGTTTCCGATGCAGGCCAGGCCGAAGCCTATTGGAAAATCGACTGATCAGAGGTGGCGATCACATACTGCTTCTTGATCTGCTCAAGACGCCGTATAGGGTCAGGACCATACGTTCCGCAGGTCTGCTGAAACATCCCGGAGGAATATCATGACCATAAAGGTGGGCGACCGGTTGCCGGAAGCGACTTTCACGATAATGGGTCCAGAGGGGCCGAAGCAGGTGACGACGAGCGAGGTGTTCGGCGGCAAGAAGGTGGCGTTGTTCGGCGTTCCCGGTGCCTATACCCCGACCTGCCACAAGCAGCATCTGCCGGGCTTCGTCGCCCACGCTGACGAATTCAAGAACAAGGGCTTCGACATGATTGCCTGCACGTCAGTGAACGACATTTTCGTTCTGACGCAGTGGGCCAAGGACAGCGGCGCCGAGGGCAAGATCACGATGCTGTCGGACGGTAACGCGGATTTCGTCCGCAAGATCGGCCTGGATGTCGATCTGTCTGCCCGTGGCCTCGGTTTGCGCTCAAAGCGTTATTCGATGATCGTCGATGATTGCGTGGTGAAAGTTCTCAATGTCGAGGACGCGCCGCCGCAGCACGACAAATCCAGCGCTGAGAAGTTGCTGGCCAGCCAAGCCTAGAACAGTCAGCTACCACAATCGCCGAGCCGCAAAATGCGGCTCGGATTGAATTGTGAATCCTGAGCTTTGCGCTGTTCGAACAAATAAATTTTCGTTTCCTCTCTTCTCGAAACCTGACGGTCAGGAACGGTCCCAAATTAGCGGCTAGTTCTATTTCGCACGAACTCGCTCGCCATCTATTCACCGGCAATCACTGATTGGTCAGCTGAACGATCTTCGAAATAACTTCTGACAGAAGCTGCTTGCCCGCCTCGAATGCTTCGGGTGAACCGAGGTGGAAACCATGAACCATCAGCGCAATACCGGCAAGGCCGAGCCCACCGCTTAGGATCAGCGCGAGATTCCCGCCGGAGACAATTGCGACTGAGGCCAAGACGATCGCAATTTGCAACAGCGCCTGCCCATTATCGAAGTAGGGATCCTGGCTGCGCGCCCGATCCCGTTCAGCTTCCAACGCCTTGCCCCGTGCAAAGAGCTCGTTCAGCCCTTCTCCCGTGGACGGCTCGGAGGTCAGTTGCTCCTCCTGCTGACGGTAAGTTGCGATTTTTTCTGCAATCGCCATCCGCGCGTTCTCATCGAATTCGGGATGGGTCACGAGGAGAAGCTCAAGCTCAGCGATCTGCAGTCTGAGGGCATCGCGGCGCATGTTCTTGGCCTGGAACCAGGCCCAGGTGTTCGCGGCCTCAATGTTCTTGCTATGTGCTTCCTTGGCTGCATTTTCGCCGCCAAGCGCACATATGGCGAGCACGACCGATATGGCAGCAATATAAACTGCGATCCAACGGTCGCGCGTCGAGGCTTTCTCTGCAAGGTTAGGCATCTCGCTCCCCTGGGCCGATTGCTCGAGGCTGCGATCCATGTCGGCGAGTCTTGGGTTCGGTCAAGGAGCTTCGTGCCGGAGTTCACAATGCTCGATTGTCAGGCGGCGACGTCCCACCTGATGATCAGGTCACTCGAAAAAGGTCGGTTAGGAGCGCTGATGTAGTCAGCGCCCGGCGTTGTCGCTTTATGATCCCAGCGACTCCGTTCCGCCAGCATAACGCTGGAGCGCTGCTACGCGCTCGTCGATGGAAGGATGGGTCGAGAGCAAACGGGCTGCGCTGCCGGTCAGCGGGTTCTCGATAAAGAACGCTTCCATTCGCGAGGGCACA
>QGVC01000695.1 GCA_003242645.1 Pseudomonadota bacterium | reverse complement strand
CGATCCCGGCGGAGCCCCCCCGCTCCGGGCCGCCTTCCGCCATTCTGCGCGCCTCGGCGACATTGCTGCGCAGCAGAGCGCCGATCAGCACGTTGTCGAGAACAGACGTTTCCGCGAATAGGGCCACGTTCTGGAACGTCTTGGTCATCCCGCGCGCGGCGACCTTGTGAGGCTTCAGGCCAGTGATGTCCTCGCCTTCAAGGCGAACGGACCCGCTCGTTGGGCTGTGCAGGCCGACAAGCGTGTTGAAGAGCGTCGATTTTCCGGCACCATTCGGCCCGATAAGCCCGACGATCTCCCCGCGCGCGACATCGAACGAAACATCATCGAGTGCCTGCAACCCGCCGAAGCGCTTGCTGATGTTGCGGATTTCCAGGATCGGCGCGCTCATAGCTTGCCTCCCTTGCGAAGGCGGGCCGTCCCCTCCTTGATCAAAACGAGAATGCCTCGCGGTTCGATCAGGATGATGCCGATGAGCGCCAAGCCGAATGCGAGCTGTGACAACCCCGCCGTGCGCGAGGAAAGATAGCTGTTGGCGAGCTCCTCCACCGGAATGATGAAAAACGCGCCAATAATCGGCCCCGCGATGGTTCCCGCGCCGCCGAGAATTGTCACGATCGCCGCTCGCACCGAAATTGCGACGATGCCAAAAACGGCGTCGGGATCGAAGAAATACATAAATTGCGCGTACAGCGTGCCCAGCATAGCCGTCAGCGCGGCAGAAATGACAGCAGCGATGATCTTGACACGAGTTGTATCGACGCCGATCACCTCCGCCGCCTCGACATTCTCCTTCACGGCGCGCAGCCGGTAGCCGAGGGCGCTTTCGCGAATGAGGAGAAAAACGACGGACACGAGCACCAGCGCAGCAAGAATGATGTAGTAGTACGGCAGGGTACTCCTGAACTGCAGTTGCACAAAGCTATCCGGCGAAAACGGGACGGAAAGCCCAACCGGACCGCCTGTCACGTCCGACCATGATATCGCGATGACACGCAGCACCTCGCTGAATGCCAGGGTCGCGAGCGCAAAATAGTGCCCTTGCAGCCGCATTGTTGGAACACTGAGGATAAGCGCGGCCACGGATGCTACGGCCGCACCGGCGATCATCCCGAGCCATGGCGAAATGCCGTAGTTGATCAGGAGAAGCGTCGAGGTGTAGGCGCCGAGCCCGAAGAAAGCGGCATGGCCAAGCGAAATCTGGTTCGCCAATCCGCCAACGATATTCCACGCCTGCCCGAGCGCTGCGAACAACATCGCAAGCGTCAGTACGCGGATCGGATAACCCATGGGGTCGAGGAAGATGGGCAAGGCGGCGGCAATGCCGATCGCCGCAAGTCCAATCCAGTACCTCATCGCGCAGCTCCAATGAGGCCTGTGGGACGGAGCGCCAGCATCGTGATGAACACGATGAACAGAATGAGGTTCTGGAGCTGAATGGGGAAAAACAAGGTCGAGACGGACTGGATGACGCCGACCGTAAGCCCCCCGACCACAGCGCCCGCCACACTGCCAAGCCCGCCAAGGACGACCACAGTGAACATCAGCACAACGAACTGCTGCCCTACAGTCGGGTGCACTGTGAAATAGGGCAGGATCACCGCGCCGCCGAAAGCAGTCAG
>QGVC01000694.1 GCA_003242645.1 Pseudomonadota bacterium | reverse complement strand
GCCGCCGCCCATGACAATGCCATCCATGAAGGCGACGTACGGCTTGGGGTAGCGGCCGATGTAGGCATTGAGCCGATACTCATCAGCCCAGAACTTGCGCGCGAAGCCGGAGCCCTCTGATGCGCTGTCGTAGATGGCACGGACATCACCGCCCGCGCAGAGGGCCCTGTCGCCTGTACCATCGAGAATGACGACAGCAATCTCTGGATCCTGCTCCCAGCGCTTCAGCGCGTCGTGGATCGCGAGCACCATTGGATAGGTCAGCGCGTTGAGCGCCTTCGGCCGGTTCAGGGTGATACGGCCGGCGCGCCCTTCGCGCCGGATGATGACGTCCTCGAGATGCTCTTCGGCCATGCCCCGCCCTTCAATAGTGAGCCCACGCGTAAGCTGCCAACGCACCGAGACCGAGCGCGATCAGCGGATAATGGCGGATCGCGTAAGCCCTGAACCGCGCGCGTGTAAGGTGCAAAGTTGCCGGGCGCGAAGGGTCGACAGTGTTCAGCACGGTGCCGGCTGGCAGTATAGAATCCCACGTATAACAGATCGCACCGATCATGAGACCTGCACCGACCTGCCAGCGATCGTCCTGCAGGTAGTAGGAAGCGACAAGGGCGGCGGCGACGGAAATGGCCGCAGGCCAGATGTAACGATGATGGATGCGGCGGCACATCGCGCTCCATTCCGCACCGCATGGGAGAGGTTGATTGGCTCTGTTCACCAGCCGTTCGACCACCACGACGTCGATTGCATAAACGGTGAGAAAGGCCGCGCCCAGCAAGGTGCAGGCCTCGAGAACCGTGCTCAACACAGTCGTCGCACTCCGAACGTTATAGGATTGATCTCAGACGGGCCCCTGGCGGTGGCCACTGTCGGCGTTGTGTCTGCGAACTTACGGGCGAAAGCAAGGCAGGAGGTTGCCGCAGGAGAGTTGAAGCGGAATCTCAGCCGGACCTCAGAACCTGTAGCCGTACCTGGCCCCGAGATAGTCGATGCCCTCGTTCTCGTCCGCCAGATTGGCGTTCGACAGGTGCTCGAAGTAGACGGAGAAACTGTGGTGCTCGTCGAGGCGAACGCCCACCTCAAGTGGGACGTGAAGGAGCACACGGCTTCCGAGCGCCTTCCGGTCCGGAGATTCGAGATGAATGTCGCCGGTGTGGACGGCGGCGCCTATGCCGGTCGCGAAGAAGACGCCGCTTGGCGTCTCGATCTCCCACCGGGCATCAAGGTAGGCGTGACTAGTGTCGCCCTGGAAGTTGATCGTCCCGCCTAGCGCCGGGCGGATGGCACCCCACAGGAACGGCAGCGAGGGCGAGAAGATCACCTCCCCATTGAGATCGACAGCCTCGCTTTCGCGGCTGAAGCCGCTCCACAAGCCGTCAACGTCGTGGGCCAGCGCGCCCAACTTGATTTCACGAATGAAGCCGTTGGCGAGAGATGGTGCTGCCGTTCCGGCTGCCATGGCCGCGAACGCAAGTGAAACCGCAAAGCTCAAACGCCAACGCATGCCCCCTGCCCCCCCGCTTTCAGACGCTGTCACATTGCCGCCTCATTTCGGCAAGGGCAAGGGGAACACTTGAACACTTTGAAATATTCACGGGCTGTTACCGCCGTGCACCTCCCGCG
>QGVC01000231.1 GCA_003242645.1 Pseudomonadota bacterium | reverse complement strand
CTCGCAAGCTAGCGAAAGGAGCAGGGCGATGGCTTTCCTGAGATCCGGCATCGGCGGCGATTGGCTCCCACACGTGCGCGTTGACGGCATCCACCTCAGGCCGCCTCACATGGGCGACTACGCCGCCTGGGCCGAGCTCAGGGCATTGAGCCGCGACCACCTCACCCCCTGGGAACCTCAGTGGACGCGGGATGAGCTGTCTCGCGACGCCTTCCGCCGCCGGGTGCGGCACTACCAGCGGGAGCTGCGGGAGGACTTGGGCTACGCGTTCTTCCTCTTCCGTGATTTGGACGATCGCCTGCTCGGAGGGATTACGCTGAGCAATGTTCGGCGTGGCGTAACCCAGGCGGCGGCGGTGGGCTATTGGATCGGCAAGCCCTATGCCGGCCGGGGCTTGATGACGAAGGCCGTGGCAGGGATCGTCCGGTTTGCGTTCGAGGAGCTTAAGTTGCATCGCCTCGAAGCTGCCTGCATGCCGAGCAATACTGCTTCGATCCGGGTGCTGGAGAAGAACGGATTTCAGCGTGAAGGGCTAGCTCGCCGGTATCTCAAGATCAATGGCGTTTGGCAGGATCACCTGCTTTACGCGACTTTGGCTGACGACCCGCGGGAGGGATAGTGGGGGGCCTGAAAGATCGAAGAGGGAAGGCAGCGCACTTCGGCCGGACCTTGCTAAGAGGGCCGGCGGGAGCGCCCATTAACGGCCTGCTGTTTGCGCTGGTTGCGCTAATTTTTCTCGCCAGCGCTGCCGATCCCGCATGGGCACTGGAGCCTATAACGGTTCACCCGGATCAGGACCGGATCGAGATCACCGGGCAAGGTGAGATTCACACGAGCCAGGGCGACACGCTCCAGGTCGAGACGGCTGCAGGCCCGGACGGCGTCAGGGGTCGCATGTCGATCAGGGCCAGCACGCCGGGCATTAGCCCGAACTGGATCGTTTTCGCGCTCCACAACCCGACAGATAAGGTCATCGAACGGTGGCTGACGGCCGAGCGCTACACGATCATTGGCTCCTCTATCATTTGGCCGGATCTGGATGCCAAGCGCATCGAGGCCGTAACACCATCACTCGGGTTTCTCCCGGACCGCGTGAAAAGCGACCGCGCCGACATCTTCCGCATCACGCTGGAGCCGGGCCAGACGATCACCTACGCAGCGGAATTGGCCTCCGAACGCGTCCCCCGCATCTATCTCTGGAAGCCGTTGGAGTATGAGCTCAAGGCTCGCGACAGGCAGCTTTTCAACGGCATCATGCTCGGGATCACGGGCCTGCTCGCGATCTTTCTGACGGCCATCTTCGCAGCCAACCACAAGGCGATCTTTCCGGCCGCGTCCCTGGTGGCTTGGTGCGTACTCGGCTACCTCTGCGTCGACTTCGGCTTCTGGCACAAGCTTTTCCAGCTCCGAGCTCAGGATAACGCCGTCTACCGGGCCGCAACCGAGTCGGCGATCGCGGCCAGCATTGTCATCTTCGTTGGCGTATTCCTGCGCCTCAGCGCCTGGCATGGCTTCATTCGCATGCTGGCGACGATCTGGATCGTGGCGCAGCTTTCCCTTGTCTTCATTGCCGTCATCGATCCGCGCTTGGCGGCCTCATTCGCGCGGGCGTCGTTTGTGGCTATCGGTGCGGTCGGGGCCGTGCTGATCCTGTATCTGGCCTTACGCGGGCAGGATCGCGCGTTGGCGCTCATTCCGACCTGGCTCTTGTTTCTCGTCTGGATTTTCGCTGCCGGCGTGACGCTGACGGGCCAGCTTTCGGGCGACATCGTCGTTTCGGGCCTCACGGCCGGGCTGGTCCTCATCGTTGTGTTGATGGGCTTCACCGTCACGCAGTTTGCCTTCCGCTCCTACGAGCCGGTTTATGGCTCCGCTCCGAGCGAGCTGCAGCTCCGCTCCCTCGCCATCGATGGGGCTGGGGCAGCCGTCTGGGAGTGGTACGCCCGGCGCGACGAGATCAAGGTGAGCCCCATCATCGAGGCTTCGCTCGGGCTTACGGTCGGGGAGCTGTCGACGAAAGTCGACGACTTCGTCAAGCATCTGCACCCGGCCGATCGGGAGCGTTTTCGCCTGGTGCTCTTGGGCGTGCAGGAGCGCAACGGAGGCAGCCTGCACATCCAGCTCAGAATGCGGCACGCCGACAATTCCTACCGCTGGTTCGAACTGGAAGCGGCAAGCGTGCCGAATTCGGATCGGCGGGCTCTGCGGTGTGTCGGCCTAATGCGCGACATCACCGAGGCAAAGCGGGCGCAAGAACGGCTCATGCACGATGCCGTTCACGACAGCCTGACCGGGCTGCCCAATCGGGAGCTTTTCCTCGACCGGCTCGGCATGGCCATCGTGCGCGCCAAGACCGAGCCGAACATCCGCCCGACGGTCTTCTTCATCGACATCGACCGGTTCAAGAACGTCAACGCTTCACTCGGGCTGATCGTTGGGGACAGCCTGCTGCTCACGGTGGCGCGGCGACTGATGCGCCATATCGGCCCGCAAGACACGCTGGCGCGCGTGGGGGGTGATCAGTTCGCGATTCTGCTGGTGGCCCAGCACGAGCCGCGCGAGCTCGCCATGATTGCCGAGCGCATAAGGCGCGCTCTGCGTTCCCCGATCAAGATTTCCGGCAAGGAGATCACGCTCACGACGTCTACTGGCATCGCTGTCATGAGCGGTAGTGAGGTCAGCGCGCAGGATCTCCTGAAGGAAGCCGAGATCGCCATGTACCGCGCCAAGCGTGGCGGTGCGGATCGGGTCGAGATGTTCCTGCCGGAGATGCGCAGGGAAGCAGGGGACCGCGTCATCCTGGAGGACGAGATCCGGCGCGCGCTCGAGCGCAATCAGATCCGCCTCGTCTACCAGCCCATCATTTATCTGCCTACGGAGGAGCTGGCGGGATTCGAGGCAGTGGTGCGCTGGGACCATCCGAAGCTCGGGCAGCTCGGCATCGCCGACTTCGTTCAAGTTGCCGAAGGAAGCGACCTGCTCGTAAGTCTCGGCTCGTACATTCTGACCCACGCGGCACAAGAAGCCGCGAAGTGGCAGAAGGAGCTGCCGCGCGGCGACAAGTCGATATTCGTCAGCGTCAATCTGTCGACCAATCAGTTTTTCCGTCAGGATCTCATCCAGGAGATCCGCCACATCCTCGGCCGTGCTCTGGTGCCTCCGGGTGCGCTGAGGCTCGAAATCGCCGAGTGCGTGGCGATGGAGAATCCGGAACAAGCTGTTCACGTTCTGGAGATGCTGCGCACCTCCGGCGCCAGCTTGACCCTCGACGAGTTCGGCACGGGCTACTCCTCGCTCGCCTATCTCCAGCGCTTCCCGTTCGACGTGATCAAGATCGACCGTGGCCTTGTGCAGTCGAGCGCGGACAATGGCCCCGGCGCCCCGATCGTGCGCTCGATCATTGCGCTCGCGCACGAGCTGGGCAAACGCGTGCTCGGAGAAGGGATTGAGGTCGCAGAGGACGCGAGCTTCCTCCGCGCGCTTGGATGCGAGTTCGGTCAGGGCGTCTACTACGGCGAGCCGATGACCGACCGCGAAGCGCTGCAGCTGCTGCGCACGATCCGCAAGGCGGAGCTCAAGCTGGAACGCAGGGGGCTTTTCCGGCCGAAGCCCGCCCGCCGTAGAAAGAAGAAGCGCGAGACAGAGCCGATCGCTGCGCGAGATGGAAATGCCGCCGAGCTGGCAGCCTCAGCGGCCGCCAAGCCCAACGGTCATGCAGCCGCGCAATCGGCTGGCCCGCAAGAGCCGGCCGCGCGGCCCGCAGAGGCAAAGAAGGATAGCCAGACGGCTGAACAGTCCGCGAAGAAGCGCGGAGCTCTGAAGACGGTTCGGCAGCTCCTTCCACTGCGGACCGGAGGCAAGCGCGCGAGCGCAGCCAAGACCGAGCCGGAGGTTAAGACAGTTCCACCGCCCCCACCGCCTCCCCAGCAACAGGAGCAGAAGCCTGCACCGTTGGTCGCTGCTCCGCCGCTGCCACTGCAGCCGCGCGGCCCTTCGCAGCCAGGCAAGACGTCGGCGCCAGAACCTGCGGCTCCTGTGGCGAGGCCGGGCAATGGCCAAGCGCGGACACAGCCGCCGCCGGCACAACAACCCTCACGACAGCCACAGCACCCGCCGCCCGCTCCAGCGAGTTTGACGGCGGCTCCCAAGACTGCGCCGCCTCCGCCGCCGAGACCTTCGCGGATCGTTCCGCCCCAGCCGGCGAGCCAAGGCGGACCGCCACCGGTTCCACCCGGCCAGAGCCGGATGGCACCGGGCGTCCCGCCCACGGAGCCCGGTCGTGCCGCCCCGGCAGGGATGCAGGCCACACGTCCGCAAGCCCAACCTGGGGCACAGCCGCCTCCACGGCCGAATGGTCAGCACGCGCCGCCAATGCCACCGCCTCAGATGGCCCGCCCGAATGGGCCAGCCATGCCGCCGCCACCGCCGGTGGGGCAGGCTCCCCAGCGAGGCACGCCGCCATCTCCCCAGGCGAGCCCGAACGCGCCGCAGTTCCCAGGGCTTCCGCCCGCGATTGCTGAGAGCTTGGCGCGGCTTGCGGGCGTGCCCCTCACCGAAATTCCGCCTGCGCGGCCTCCAGCAAACGGCGCCAATGGTGCCCAGCCAGCTGAGCCGGCCCCGCAGCCTCCTGCCGAGGCGAATAGATCCTCGCGCTGAGACGGTTCAGCGTCTCCGCCGCTGCGCTGGTGGTGCGATGAGGTGGGGTAGTGTGATGCGCCTACCGGTTGATCAGCCACATCACTAGGCTCAGCACGATGCTGACGATCAGCATCGTCATCAGCGGGATGTACAGGCGGAAGTTCTCGCGCTCGATGACGATGTCCCCCGGCAAGCGGCCGAGGCCAAGCCGTTCAGCAAGCATCCAGACGAGTCCAACCGCGACAAGAACGAGGCCGATGAGGATGATCATCCTGGCCATGGCGTGCACCCTCTTACCTTCGCACGGCCGGAACCAGTCGGCCAACCTTCCGCAGGTCGTCCGCAAAGCGGGCGAGCTCCGCTGCCCGGCTTTCCGATTCGCGCAATCTCAGGATCGCTGACGGGTGGATCGTCACCAACATGTTTCGCCCGTCGGCCGTTCGCAAGACCTCACCTCTGGCGCTCTTGATCGTGATTGGCCGTCCCGCCAAGGCTCTTACTGCCGTGCCTCCCAAGGCGACCGTAAGCTCCGGCTTTATGATCTCAAGTTCGAGATCGAGCCACCATTTGCAACGATCAATTTCGTAGGCGTTGGGCTTCTGGTGAATACGGCGCTTGCCCCGATCAATCACGTGCTTGAAGTGCTTTACTGCGTTTGTGACGTAGATCCGGTCACGCCGCAAGCCGGCGGTTTCGAGGGCCCGGTCGAGCATGCGGCCCGCAGGCCCTACGAAGGGCAGACCTTGCCGATCTTCCACGTCCCCTGGCTGCTCGCCGACCATCATCACAGGCGCATCGGCCGGGCCTGAACCGAACACCGTCTGCGTGCCGAGCTTGTACAGCGGGCAACGCTGGCAACGCGCTGCTTCGTTCGCGACTTCGTGCAATCTAGCCTCGGCGGCGTCGGCTATGGTGGGCACGGCGAGGCCTCACAAGCTCCGAAAATCGAGGCTTCAACCCGTGCGGAATGCGATTGGTTCAGAGAATGGCCGAGCCCATTCTTACGCAGTCTAGGCCGCCGCGACTGCGCGCTCTGCGATGAGCTTTTCGATCTCATCGCTGC
>QGVC01000693.1 GCA_003242645.1 Pseudomonadota bacterium | reverse complement strand
GCCAAAGTCGATGTGGACCGCTTCAAGGCCGAGACGGAGCGGATAGAGACGCTCCACGAGATCACCAAGCCGCCAGAGCCGCCGATCCTGGCGGCACTTTAGTTTCGCCACCAACCGACAAGGAGTGGATATGTCAGAAGAGAACGCGACCAATCCCGAGGTCGCGGCGGAGACAACTGCCGCCACGACAGAGGAAGTCGCCCCCGAGGCCAACGAAACCGAGCTTTCCGAGGGCGAACATCCGGAATCCGAAACCGCGGATCAACCGGCCGAGGACGACACCGAGGAAGTCGAGTACGAAGGCCAGAAGTACCGCGTGCCCAAGCCGCTCAAGTCGGCGATCATGATGCACGCGGACTATACTCGCAAGACTCAAGAGGTTGCTGAACAGCGCAAGGCGCTCGAACAGCAGCGTCAGCAGTTCGAACAGTACGTCAAGGTGCAGCAGGAGCATATCAAGGATCTTGCGAGGCTCCATGCTCTGGACGAGCAACTTGAGCAATACCGGAATCTGAACTGGGATCAGATTTGGCAGCAGGACCCGACCCAGCACAGCCGGTTAATTCAGCAGTTCAACCTGCTGAAAGACGCCCGCGAGCGCCTCGTGGGCGAGATCACGCAGAGGGACCAACAGCGAGCACTCGAAGCGCAGCAAGAACTTGCCAAGCGTGCCGAGGAAAGCCGCGCGTACCTGATGCGGGAGATTCCCGAGTGGTCTGCAGAGTATGACGCGAAGCTGACGAAGTTCGCTCTGGATGCGGGATTCCAGCCAGACGAGATCAAGGGCCTGGCTGTGAACAACCCGCGAGCCGTGAAGATGCTTCACCTCGCGTACATCGGTCAGCAGCTACTCGAAAAACAGAAGGCCGCCACCAAGCCGCAGCCGCAACCGGCGCAGCCGGTGCCGAAGGTCGGGACCAGTCGCGCACCCGCGACCAAGGACCCGCGACGGATGAGCACGGAAGAGTGGATGAAGTGGCGGAATGAGCAGTTGGCTCGAAAGAGCCGGTAGGTCTCAACCCGACAACCCGCGTCGCGATGACGCCGGTCGTCCCATTGATGGATTCTTCCGATGGCGAACACTCTTCTCACCCCGGATATGATTACGCGGGAAGCCCTGCGTATTCTCCACCAGAAGCTCAACTTCATCGGCACGATCAACCGCCAGTACGACGACTCGTTCGCCAAGTCTGGCGCGAAGATCGGCGACAGCCTGCGTATCCGCCTGCCGAACCAGTACACGGTCCGCTCGGGCGCCACGCTGTCCACGCAGGACACGACCGAGTCGCAGGTCACCCTTCAGATCGCGAATCAGAAGGGCGTGGACGTGAACTTCAGTTCGGCCGAACTCACGCTCTCGCTGGATGACTTCTCCAAGCGCATCCTGGAGCCGGCGATGGCGGTCCTCGCGGCCAACATCGAGGCCGATGCGATGTCCATGTACAAGGACATCTACAATCAGGTGAACAACCACGGCCAGGCGGCGACCTTCGCCAAGGTCCTTGAGGGTGCGAAAGTACTGACGGACAACCTTGCCCACCGCCCGCACCGGACCCTCAGCCGAGACACGCGTGACACCGTGTACGGGGTTGGTGCGTTAAAGGGCCTGTTCACCGCCCAGGAT
>QGVC01000692.1 GCA_003242645.1 Pseudomonadota bacterium | reverse complement strand
GAAGTTGTCAGCCCTTCCAAAACGATGCGAATGCCACTCTTCGGGGGCGTTGAAGTCAACGGTGCCCGACGCCGCGGCGACCAAGAGGCTCCTCGATCGCGTCGGTGATGTCTTCCCGAGGATCGGCTCGAGCGAGTAGCCGCTAGGCTAGATCAGGATTATCACGAGCACCAGCAAGTGCGCTTGTTACCGTCGGCGAACCCATATTGCGTCAAACGGACTCGGTGAGCGCTGCGGCCTTCGTCGCAGTGGACCGGTAGTACCCGTTGTAGGGGCGCGCGATCGCTGCCTCGACACGGCCGATGTCGAGGATGCCTCGCCGGCCGCCTGTAAAGCGCCCCCTCGTGAGCTCTGATCGCGTGGCCGACCGTGTCGGCGATAGTGACGCCTACCGCTTGGCAAGTCGCTCTAGCGCTTTTGCGTCTAGGTCGATGACCGCGATGCTCTTCTGCGAGACGTAGACGTGGGTCGGCTTTCGGGCCTCAATCGGAGGCAGGGGCTTGTTACCAGTAACCACAACGAACTCACCCTTCCTGTCGAGGGCCACGTACTTCCCCGTTCGGGCTCGTTTTGCGGTCGCTTTGCTCATTGGGTCATTCCAACTTAGGTGACGTGCCACCGCGCTTGCCGTGTCCCCCAAAGCGCCTCGCCCAGGGGCACAACCCTTTGGACTTAGTTTACGGCAAGTGTTGCCAGGGCGGCGATCCGTTTCGGCTGGCCCGGGACAAAACAGTTACCGCGTGCAGATCGACGACGCGCTCCGCGTGCGATATCGATGCCGCAGGCAACCCCTACAAGCGAATAAACCGCGGTTTCTATAAGTAGTGCTGAGGGGAGAGGGCTCAATACCCCGCGACTCAGCACAACTTATCGCGCAAGCGGGAACCACGGCGCGAGCGCTGGGTGGAACGGCACGAGGCGCAGGTGGGGGCGGGCGACATCCGTCCAGAAGTCGAGCCGAGCTGCAGGGTATGCGCACCGCTGCAGCGCCGAGGCGAGGGGCTGGCTCCATACGTCCAGATCTCGCGAGGCAAGCCACTACCCCTGTTTACAGGGTTGGGGGGTGTCTTGCCTCAGCTCAGAGCTCCACCACCGTCCAAAACATTACACCTTTAAGTATCGAAAGTCAGTAGATCTATTATCAAATTATTAGGTTCGTGCTTTTGAGTCGATGCTTCTTCAATTCCCACTCCTTCCTTTCCTAACCAGAAGGTGACTATTCATAAGCGGACCGTGATCTCCCTCGCGAGACAAGATGAACGCGACGCCAGCGGCACTCGTAGCCATCGACCGAGCTCGCATACGTCATACCCCTTCCCTACTCGTTCTGGTAGACACTCTCCGGCATCTACCGGCGTCTACGCCGGCCTCTAGTAGGGTGTCGGTTCTCATACTGTGTCGTCACTGCGATCTCACCCAGCCTGCTCGCCCTTGCCGATCGCACTCTCCCATCCTCCGACATATACCGCCGTCCCCGAGAGTCTTCTCGCCACACGATGCTATCCACGCCGCCGGGATAGGCTGCCTTCATCGCGCGCAGCAGCGTGTGCGCCACCTCCCGCTTACGCGGCAACGCGACTTCCGTACCAGCATATAGGCGGTCAATCAGTTTCAGTGCCTCAATAC